>CAZOEH010000111.1:0-7763 GCA_964578785.1 uncultured Desulfonema sp.
TACAGCTTTTACAGACTGAGTTTGTAAAGCGTGATGTGTCTTTTGAATTGTTTCAACTAGACTGTTAAAGTTTGATATACCCTGTATCATTCTTCAATTCCTATATCTTTCAGTTGAGCAAATAAATTTTCGAGCGAAGCATTGATTTGCTGTTGGCCTGCTTTGGGGCACATGGGTACGCCCATGAAATTATGCGCTTCTTTATTTTCAAACAATACGGATAAAAAAACTCATTTCTATATGCAATGCGTCCTGCCGGACGAATAAGATCTTGACGGGACAGTTGGAATGCGGACTCAAATAATCATACTGCGTCTGATTTGTCAATGAATTTTAGATGGTTGCGAATCTTCCGGATAGGGACTTTGGGGGCGGGCTGGTCGTAGGGGTCGCGACGGAATATTAGACTTTTTGCGGGAGCATCAAATTTTATTGACGATAAACTTAATAACTTATAGTAAAGAAAGGCTTATGCGGCGGAATATTTTATTACGAAGATATTATGTCAGGGATTTTATATTATGGCTGAAAATAATGATAAAATAGCTCTTGTTATCGGCGGAAGCAGGGGAATAGGTCGTGCCGTTTCCATCAGGCTTGCGAAATCAGGATTTGATATCTGGCTGACTTATCAGAATAATCATACGGCAGCCGGAAAAGTCAAATCTGAAATAGAAGGCATGGGCGGAAAGTGCGAAACTCTCTCATTTGATATCTCAGACCATAATGCAACGCGAGCGGCTCTTGAAAAAAGAGCTGATGAGCATCCGCCTCATGTAGTTGTGTATAATGCCGGAATCGCAAAAGACAATCTCATGGTCTGGATGACAAAGGAAGAATGGGATTCGGTTCTTTCGGTCAATCTTGACGGTTTTTATAATGTAATAAAATCAGTTCTTTTTCCCATGCTGAGAGAAAAGCGGGGCCGTATCGTAGTTGTTTCGTCGACATCCGGGCAGATCGGACAGGCCGGTCAGGTAAATTACTCGGCATCAAAGGCGGGACTGATAGGAGCAGTCAAGGCGCTTGCAAGAGAAATCGGTAAAAAAAACATATACGTCAATGCCGTTGCTCCCGGTCTCATAGAAACTGATATGACCGGGGCTCTTGACAAAAAATCAATTCTGCCGCTTATTCCGCTCAAACGTTTTGGCAGCCCCGAAGATGTGGCTTCCGTAATTAATTTCCTTTGTACCGAAGAAAACATGTACATTCACGGACAGGTAATAGGCATCAACGGCGGTCTTGCGACATGAAGAATATTTGCGTCGGATCATTTAAATGAAAAAATATGATGATATAGTTGTAGGAAGCGGCATAAGCGGAATGACCCTTGCTCTTCTGCTGGGCATGAACGGCCATTCGGTGCTCCTTCTTGAAAAAAACAGGAATATCGGCGGCTCCATGGCAAGGTTTTACAAGCAGGGAGTCCCGTTTGATACAGGATTTCATTTTACAGGCGGATTTTACAAAAACGGTATTCTTTCGGATATGCTGACTGTTCTCGGAATAGATGATCAGATTCAGCCCGTATTCATAACAAAGGAAGACGGAAACAGGGTAATATTCGAAGAAGACAACTCGGTTTATGATTTCCCCTTCGGCTATGCCGAAACAACGGCAAAAATGAAGGAATACTTTCCGGGGGAAAAAAATGCCGTCGAAAAATATTTTAAGATGGTTTTAGATGTCTGTAAAAAAACCGTGGCTCTTGATCTGCGGAACATATCTCTTTCGCAGGACTGGATAGATGAAGATTATATCAGCCTCGATGAGGTATTGAACAGGCTGACCGGCAATCAAAAGTTAAAAGGCCTGCTTTCAAAATACAGCATGTGCTATGGCGCGAAGCCTTCGGAAATCTCTTTCGCAAATCACAGCAGGGTGAGTTTGGGGCTTTATGAATCTGTTGCAAGGGTAAAGGACGGCGGCGATGCCTTCATAAGGGCGTTCAAAAAACGCTTTGCGGGTTTTGACATCGACATCCGCACAAACAGCTGCATAACCGAATGTGCCGATGTCAGCAACAATATAGTCGGAAAATTTGTGCTTAATACCGGAGAAGAGATTGCCGCAAACCGATGCATCTTTACGATACACCCCAAGGCAATCCTTGATGTTCTTCCCAAAAATCATCTTACGAAAGCTTTTATCAGCAGAGTAAATGCTTTTGAGCCTACAGCCGGTTTTTTCTCCCTGTTCGGCGTACTGGAAAACAGGATGCCTGCTGATAAAAATTCCGAACCGACTATTCTCTCTCTCTTTTCAAGCTCGGATATAAACAAGATGATGGATCCGGCATATACCGGTGATCCGGCGCTTGTGATACTGAAGAATCAGGAAACCATAAACGGGAAAACACACACCATGTTAACCGCTCTGGAACTCGCTTTTCCCGAGCATGTAAAAGACTGGGAAGATTCCAGGCCGGGAGGCCGTTCCGACAGCTATCGGAACTACAAAAATTCCCGGATTGAAAATATCAGGAAAAGAATCATAGGTGCTTACCCTGAATATAATGAATACTTCAGGGTTATCGACGCCGCGTCCATTTTAACTTTCAGGGATTATCTTCTTTCACCGGACGGTTCGGCATACGGCATCAAGCAGAAAGTCGGCCAGTTTAATCTTTTCGGAAAACTTCCATTGCGCAATATATACGCCGCCGGGCAGAGCTCAGTGCTTCCGGGAATTGTCGGCGCAATGTTATCTTCGTTTATAATAGGACGCGCAATCGTGGGAAAAGAACCGTACATCGGATTTATAACAGAGAGGCTCAACGGGTGAAAAGAGTTGTTATTACAGGCATAGGAGCCGTTTCCCCCCTGGGCCCCGATGTTCAGTCCTTGATTCTCGGTATTGAAGAAGGAAGAAGCGCCGTACGGCGAATGGACGGGTGGGATGATTATAAAGGGTTAAGAAGCCTTGTGGGCGCGCCCGCAAAGCTTATCAATGAAAAAGCGATCCCCCGCACCAGCAGGAGATCGATGGGAAGAATGAGCATATTTTCCGTTCAGGCGGCAGAGCAGGCCATAGCCGATTCCGGCATCAACCTCAAGTTGCTTTCTTCCGGCCGCATCGGATGTATTATTGGATCGACAACGGGAAGCGCGGAAAGCCTTAATGATACTTTCGAAACAATGCTTCCTGAAAAGGATCTCACAAAACTCACGGCGATGAAGTTTTTTCAGTGCGTATCTCACACTGCGGCAATGAACGTAGCGCAGTATCTCGGCATAACCGGATATGTAATGGCAACATCCGCAGCATGCGCTTCAGCGCTTCAGGCTTTAGGCACGGGATACGATCTTATAAGGCTCGGTAAACAGGATGCCGTCCTTTGCGGAGGAGCCGAAGATCTTCATCCGACGGTTACAGCCTCTTTTGATATTCTTTATGCGACATCAACAGGCTATAATAACGAGCCTGAAAAAACACCGCGCCCTTTTGACGAGAAAAGGGATGGTCTTGTGTGCGGAGAAGGAAGCGGCATACTTCTTCTCGAAGATTATGAACACGCATTGAAAAGAAATGCGAAAATATACGCTGAAATCATCGGATATCACACATGCGGCAGCGGAGTGCATGTAAGCCAGTCCTGCAAGGATTCAATGACGGCATGCTTCAGGCTGGCATTGGCCGATGCGCGCATTCAGGCGAAAGAGGTTGATTATATCAACGCCCATGCTACTTCAACTATTCACGGCGACAGGGAAGAGGCTGAAGCCATCAGGGATGTTTTCGGAGGATCGGTTCCTGTGAGCAGTCTTAAAGGATACATGGGCCACACACTTGGAGCGTCAGGCGCAATTGAATTGATTGCATCGCTTATCATGATGGAGAAGAGTTGCATATATCCTACACGGAATCTAGAATCGGTCGGCCCGGACTGCGGCGGTATTTTCCATGTAACGGAAAAATTAACCAGAAATATTGATATACTCGTTAAAAATGCTTTTGCTTTCGGCGGAATTAACGCCTCGATAGTGTGTAAAAAGCTGAAATGAGATGGACTCGTAAAAAATCTAAAATCCGTTCGCATATGATTTTTTACGAGTCCATCATACTTAGCCGAAAAAGCGTGGCAGTAAAATTAAAAAATTGATACAGGAAATAATATGACGGAACAGGAAATCATAAAACTAACGAATCAGGTTTTTGAAGATTCGTTTGAAATAGAAAAAGAACAGTTAAAAGGTGAGATGAATATTTTCCAGGATCTCGGACTTGACAGCCTCGACATAGTCGACCTTGTAGTTGCATTGCAGGAAAAGTTCGGGGTAAAGATACGAAATGATGAGAGAATAAAAGGCATAAGAACGCTTGGAGATATCTATAAATTCATCACCGCATTAAAAGCTGAAGGATCTACTCCTGCGGCTGACAGTCAGAAATGAAAAAATCTTTTATCCTAATTTGCTTTAATACAATATTCTATCTGCTCTTTATACTATTCTCTTTCGTTGGAATTCCCTTGTTTTCTCTTATAGTTGCTTTTCAGTCTCTTTTTATTTCCCACAGGAAGGCCATGAAGAAATTTCGCAGAGCTATCTCCTGGTACGGTATTGTTATCATCAAAGCGCTGCCATACCCGTTTGTTCGGGTAATATACAAAGATCTGGACAAAACAAAGACCGCCGGCCCCTTTATTTTTGCCTGCAACCACAGGTCTGCATCCGACCCGTTTTTAATGGCCTGCTTGCCGTATGAGATTGTGCAGATTGTAAATATATGGCCGTTCAAGCTCCCTGTATTAGGGTTCATGGCAAGATGCGCCGGGTATTTGAGTATAAGAGAATTGTCGTTTGAAGCCTTTTCAAAAAAAGCGGCGGATCTTCTGAACAACGGAGTATCTATTGTGGCTTTTCCTGAAGGTACACGCTCGGCAGACGGCTCCCTGGGGCAGTTCCACGGCTCAATTTTCAGGGTGGCCCTGCAAACGGGCTATCCCGTCGTACCCTTATGCATCACCGGAAACGAAGAAATTCCCGCAAGAGGAACGCTGTTACTCAGGCCCGGTATTATAAAGATACACAAGCTTTCTCCGATAGCATATGATGAATACCGCGGGTTCACTCCATATAAATTAAAGAACATGGTTCGCCGGTTAATTGCCGGTGAGATTGAAGTCATGGAAGGAAAAGGAAATGACTGAGCCATGCAGCAGCATATTCGGTCCCGGATTCCCCGAGCATCGTACAGGAGCTCCGCACCTTTCGGGCAGCCTTCTTGCTCTTGAAATATTTTTCGGCAATCCGATCGATTTGGGGTTTTCCGCAATTTTCATTAAAGATACCTCCCTGCCGGAAAGGGAGTTGTCATATAAGGAAATAGAGGACCTGATAAAAGAGGCAAAGGCACTCGGCGTCAGGAAGATAGCTTTTACGGGAAAAGAGGCCGCATCCTGCCCGTATATAAAGGATGCGGTATCCTGTTCAAGGTCGCTTGATATTGACGTAATTGTTTTAAAGGATGACTATCACCTCTCAGCAAATTCGGAAAACAATATTCCGCCATTATGCACAAGACACCACTTTTCGTGTGTTGTCACATCATATGGTTATGTCCTGCCCTGCCCCGGTCTTCATATACCTCTGGGAAATGTACTCTATCAAAAGCTTTCAGATATCTTAAAAGACAGTGAAATTCTCTGCGATTTAAAAGACGGCACAGGCAGGATAAAGGGTCCCTGCAGGATCTGCGAAAATGCCCGGACATGCTCCGGATGCAGAGGAAGGGCTTATCGCATAACCGGCGACTATCTCGCATCGGATCCCATGTGTATCAAAAATGAATCCGTAAAGCATGAAATTGTTTCCCTGCCCCTTCCGGTTGACGGGATAATACCCCAAATGCCGCCTATGCGAATTATCGACACCATGGATAAACTGGCCGAACGCAGCGCTCAATGTTCGGTATTTATTAAAGAGGAAATGCCATTCATCGAAAAGGACGGTTCGGTTGACCATGTGGCATATCTTGAAAT
This sequence comes from uncultured Desulfonema sp., assembly GCA_964578785.1. Taxonomy (GTDB): domain Bacteria; phylum Desulfobacterota; class Desulfobacteria; order Desulfobacterales; family RPRI01; genus RPRI01. The sequence continues at coordinate 5,987 of CAZOEH010000111.1, forward strand.
GATGGCTCAATCGATTGCCGCATTAAACGGCTTCAGGAACATGGATTCCTCGGATACGGCTCCGGAGGGGTATCTTTTAGGCGCCAGAAATCTGAAAATAATTAAAACAGCATACACCGGGAACAGATTAAAGATTATGGTTTTTAAATACGCCCGATACGGCGGTTTCGGTATTGTCAAAGGTGTCGTTAAAAAGAATAATGAAATACTTGCAGAAGGTGAGATAAAAATCTGGCATAAAACCGATGAATAAATCAAAGGTAAATAATATGAGAATAAAATTTATACTGATTTTCCTGCTTCTTTTTTTCACCGCAACTTACGGATACTCTCAGGATTCGCAGATCTCTGAACAGATCCGAACGGATTTAAACACGGTCTTGAGCAGGCTCGAAAAAAATATGTCGGGAATAAAAACAATCAAAACAGAATTTATACAGGAAAAAGAGCTTGCTGTATTCAAACAGAAAATCGTGCTGAAAGGATCGGTTTATATTGAAAAGCCATCCCGTCTGGCCTGGCATGTTTATAGTCCGGTTAAATATGTCATGATCATGTCTGAAGATACGATAAGCCAGTGGGATGAGGATACCGGCAGGGTACAAAAGATATCCCTTTCAAAAAATCCTGCCTTTGAGGCGGCAATCGGGCAGATGAGTACATGGTTTTCAGGAAGTTACTCCCCCCTGCTGAAAGAGTATGAGATATCCCTGCTCAGAGAAAAGCCCGTTTCACTTAAATTTGCGCCAAAACCGGAAACCATGGCAGGCAATGTAATCAAAAGCGTGACGGTTGATTTCAGAAAAGATGAACTGTATATTAACAGAATATTCATAGAAGAAAAAGGCGGGGATACGACAAGCATTCTCTTTGTCGGCACCCGCCTTAATATTCCCATTGACGCTTCTGTATGGAAGGCTGGTCCTTCCAAAAAATAGGCGGGGGTATTGAAAGGTCTGAAAAAAACCCCGCGGTTCGATTATGCCCATACCCCACTCCCGGCTTTTAAAAAAATGGTGACTGATGTCCAAATATTTCATGATTTCAATGATTATTATTTTTCATCTGACCGGTTGCGCGGGTATTCCGTTTCAGAAGGCGGAACGTGTGCCGATCGGAAAAATTGAACCTTCTGAAGTAAAAGAGCATTTTGCGCTCATGATTCCGAAAAAATTTCAGATAATAGATACTCTCGTTTTTGAATACAAGGGAGGATCTCTTTCTTTTATCGGATATTCGGATATCGATGCCCTGGAAAAAACATTTACAGTTGTCGGACTGAACCAGGTTGGGATAAAATTATTTGAAATTACAGGAGATAACGAAAAGACCGATCTGGGGTTTGCCGTCGAAGAATTCACAAAACAAGGAAATATTGCGGAAGCTGTTGCAGGCGATATAAAAAAGGTATATTTTGACCGGGTTCCGGGAGACGGAGCAAAGGCATCCAGGGGAAAATATGAAATTGTTTTTTCCCTGAATGAAAACGGCTCGACAATTGAGCATGTTTTTTCGGGAGCTGACGGTTTTCTTGTTGAAAAGAGGTGTACGGTTGATGATATTGCCGTATGGAGCGTTTATTACTATGAATACCGCATTGAAAACGGGAAATTATATCCCGCCGGGATCATACTTGAAAATTATAAATATGATTATAGATTGGTAATAAGATTAAAGGAAATCCGGTCTTGAGCAAGCTTATGCAGGAAATAAAAAAATCGATGCTTGGACTTTCTGAAATACCGGGAAACAAAATATCTGCCCGGTTTATTTTTCA
>CAZOEH010000111.1:7773-8552 GCA_964578785.1 uncultured Desulfonema sp.
GGTTTTAGAGGCCATTTTCCCGGCAAACCTGTTTTGCCCGGGGTGTGCAAGATTCAGGCTGTCATTTCAATGGTTGAAAAATGGCATGAAAAAAATGTTTGCTTAAAGGAAATTTCGCTGGCAAAATTCTTTGCTTCGGTTTCCTGCAATCAGGAGATTCTCATCTCCTCGGGAAAATTGGTTGACGGCCTGGATGAAACAAAGATCAAGGCATCGGTAACAAGCGGCGGCAAAAAAATCGCCGAACTGCAATTGAAACTTTCGGTAAAAGATAGAAAGTTTTAAATATATTACATCTGAGGGCTGGCACATATAATCGGTTGTACCGTTTTGCAAGAAATTATTGCGAAACATAGCAACGCCCCCTGATTGTCAACAAAGAAGCAAAGGCAGAGACGAAATAAGGGCTTCGTGGGCGAATATCAACTGGGGCTGCCCGGCTCTAATGGATGTGGATATGCTGCCGTTGACGAAGTTGGAATCTCAATCTTGCCAAATGGCACAACCGATTACATGCACCAGCCCGTTAAGATAGTTATGCATAGGACTCATAGGTCACAGATAATGGTCAAAAAAAACTCGGCATTATTCCGACGCCGGAAAAACGGTTATTTCAAGCGGGTTGAAGGAGCGCCCGAACCGGTTTCCGTAAGCGTATCGCGGCGCATCGGCTTCAGTGAAGCAGATGTGATGGGAATCGCGTGGCACGGAAGATTTCCCGTTTTTTTCGAGGAAGCATCCGCCGAGCTCGGAAGAAAGTGCGGTCTTTCCTACAAGGA
>CAZOEH010000112.1:0-8541 GCA_964578785.1 uncultured Desulfonema sp.
CCTGACCTTCTCCTCGACGGAGTAGAGATCTCGTGGCGGATTGAGCCTTCTGAAGCTATAAGACAGATGCCGGATATAAAAAGGTTTCCGTTTATAGTATCCTCGGACGCCCATTTCCCTTATGACATCGGTAAGGTCATAACAAAATTTTTCCTGGCGGAACCGACAATAGAGGAGATCCGTCTGGCCTTGACGGGAAAAAATGAGAGGCGGATAGAGGTATGAATTGAGGGAAATAGCATTACATGTGATGGATATTGCCGAAAACGGGATAACCGCCGGTTCGGACCTCATCAGCATTTTTATCTATGAGAACCGAATTGAAAACCTGCTAAAAGTCGTAATAAAGGATTATGGAAAGGGAATGTCTTCTAAAATGGTCAGCACTGTCACAGATCCGTTTGTAACAACAAGAACTACGAGACGGATCGGTCTTGGGCTCTCACTCTGGAAGGAGGCTGCTAAAAGATGCGGCGGAAATTTTTCGATTGAATCTGAACCCGGTAAGGGAACCGTCGTTACCGCCACATTCAGACATGACCATATAGACCGCGCTCCTATAGGTGATATTGCCGGATCTATAACAATGTTAATAGCCGGGAATCCTGATGTTGACTTTGTTTACGATCATGTTATTGATGGAAACAGTTTTTCAATCGACACGAGGGAATTAAGGCAAGAGCTTGGAAAATCCCTGACCGATCCGGCTTTATTGACTCATCTGAAAAAACAGATTGAGGATGAACTGAATAAACTCGCATGAAAAGAATTATTGAAGGAGATAATTAATGGCAAAAATATCCATTGACGACCTGAAAAGAATCAAAGAAAAAACATCAAAAGACACCTCATTGAGACACGGCGCCGCCACCATAAAAATCACCGTTCACATGGGAACATGCGGAATTGCCGCGGGAGCCCGTGAAGTCATGAATACTCTTATGGAAGAGATGGTTCAGGCGGACCGCCGGGATATAAGAGTGGTCGCTTCGGGATGCATGGGCATGTGCAGCAGCGAGCCGAATGTCACGGTTGAAACCGAAGGGGAAAAACCCGTTGTTTACCAGAAAATGGACTCAAACAGGATGCGGCAGGTATTCAAGAGGCATGTGCTTCTTGGAGAAGTTCAGACCGATTTTGCCTTAGCCAGAATATGAAAAAAAATAAGCCTCTCCGCCCCATATGGCAGGAAGATGATCCGGATACCGTCAAAATCATAGACCAGAGATTTCTTCCTCATCAATTCGTGGTAATTGATCTTAAAAACGTTGATGACGTTATATACGCCATAAAAGACATGTGCGTGAGAGGCGCTCCCCTTATAGGAGTAACCGCCGCATACGGAATTTATCTTGCGACGCTCGGCCTTCCGGATAACCCGGACGGAGATGATTTCGTAACCGGCGAATGCGTGAGACTTAAGGCCGCAAGACCGACAGCCGTAAATCTTGCCTGGGCGGCTGAAAGGGTATTGACCAGGGTTCTTTCCGTGTCAGGCATTCAAAATAAAATCGAAACAGCCCGGATTGAAGCCGGTAAAATAGCAGAAGAAGAGGTCGATAACTGCCGGAGCATCGGCCTTCATGGTCTTGAAATAATCGAAGAGATAAGCAGGCGCAAGGCGGGCAAGACAGTAAATATCCTGACCCACTGTAATGCCGGATGGCTTGCATGCATCGAATACGGAACCGCAACCGCGCCAATCTATGCGGCGTATGATAAAGGCCTGGACATTCACGTATGGGTTGACGAGACAAGGCCCCTTAACCAGGGAGCAAGGCTTACTGCATGGGAACTTGGTCAGTACGGCGTAAAACATTCGGTAATAACCGATAACGCCGGTGGCCACCTCATGCAGCACGGCATGATAGATTTAGTGATAGTAGGCTCCGACAGAACAACTTCAAGGGGAGATGTCGCAAACAAAATCGGAACTTACCTGAAGGCCCTTTCAGCAAAAGACAATAACGTGCCATTCTATGTTGCCCTTCCCTCCAGCACTTTCGACTGGAGCCTGTCCGACGGTATAAAGGAAATACCTATCGAGATACGCGATCCGGATGAAGTGAGATACGTGCAGGGACTGGATAAAGATATCATCCGCAGCGTTCTTATTCCGCCTGCCGGCAGCCCTGCCGCAAACTTTGCGTTTGATGTTACACCGGCAAGGCTTGTTACCGGTTATATAACGGAGCGTGGAGTCTGTGACGCCGCAGGCATCCGGAAGCTTTTTCCCGAAAAGTTATAAAACATGCTTCTTCTATGAACCCACGAACCCTTGACCCCTTGAATCCTCTCTGATATGAAATTATCAGACAAGTTGATAATCTCTTACTCAGGCAGGAAGATACAAAATGAAAATACCCATTTACCAGGTTGATGCCTTTACCTCCGAAGCCTTCTCCGGCAATCCGGCGGCTGTTTGCATGCTGGATGTGTGGATCGACGACAGGAAACTTCAGTCTGTCGCCGCGGAGAATAATTTATCTGAAACCGCTTTCCTTGTACGAAATTCCGACGGCTTTGACCTCCGATGGTTTACACCGACCACTGAAGTCGCTCTTTGCGGACACGCCACATTAGCCGGCGCCTTTGTTCTTTTTGTTTGCCGGGAATGGCCCGCTGAAAAGATCAGATTCCAGACACGCAAAAGCGGACAACTGACAGTTGTTAAGCGTGATGAATTTCTTGAGATGGACTTTCCCTCAAGACCTGCCCGTAAGCGGACTTCTCCTGCCGGACTGGAGGAGGCGCTGGGAGTTGCGCCGAAAGAAATATTCGGCTCAGCGGAAGATATCCTTCTGGTGCTGGACAGCGAGAAAACCGTTCGGGAAGTACAACCCGATTTTGGCGCTCTTGGCCGGATTGACTGTCGCGGCATCATCATTACAGCCAGGGGAGACCGGAGCGATTTCGTATCGCGCTTTTTTGCGCCCAGGGTGGGAATACCGGAGGACCCGGTAACAGGTTCCGCGCATTGTGTTCTGATTCCCTATTGGGCGGACGTGCTTCACAAGAACGACCTGCATGCTTTTCAGATATCTAAGAGAGGCGGCGAGTTATTCTGTACTTACGCCGGGGAGCGGGTCAGGATTATGGGCAAAGCCGTTCTCTATCTGGAAGGTTCGATAACAATATGAGACTCAATGCAAGGTGGATGCCGGTAACACCATGTAACACTCCTAAAATAACGCCTTAACTTCTCGGAATAATGGCACAGATACATTCAAATCTTATTTTAATAGGAATGCCCGGTGCCGGCAAGAGCACGGTCGGGGTTGTACTGGCGAAACAGACGTCACGTGCTTTCTTGGATACAGACGTTCTCATCCAGACATCTCAAAAACGGACGTTACAGGATATTGTTGATAAAGACGGATATGCTGTTCTCAGGAAGATAGAGGAAAGCGTTTTACTCGGGCTATCGATTCAAAACTGCGTTGTTGCCACGGGCGGAAGCGCTGTTTACAGTGATCATGCCATAGCTCATCTCAAGTCAGACGGTCTCGTTATATTTCTCGATGTGGATTTGCCCACACTGGAATCAAGGGTTCATGATCTCCGCACCAGGGGTCTCGCAAAAAGGCCTGATCAGAACTTTGCCGACTTGTATCACGAACGCTTAATTCTTTATAAGCGATACGCGGATATCACTGTCAAATCCGCAGGCCTGACTCAGGAGGAGGTCTGTACAAGAATCATTGCTCTGGAGGGAGAGAAAAAGCTGACAACATGAACATACAAGACATTATCTCACGCCGGATCAGCATAAGGACCTATCATACGGAACCGGCATCACCCGGCGATCTGGAAGCCGTGCGCCTGGCAGGAGAAGAGGCGGAGGCATTGACTGAATCGGACATGCACTTTCATCTCTGCACGGATGCTCAGATGGGAAGAGAGATCAAGGGGATTATCGGCGATTACGGGAAAACCATCCATGCCCCTCATTACATCGTGCTTGCCTCCCGTGAACGCGATGGATACCTTACCGATGCAGGATTCCGCTTTGAACAGATGGTCCTCGATGCTACAGCACGGGAACTTGGCACCTGCTGGGTCGGCCTGATGTTCAAAGAAGCCTCGCTCCGCACCACACTCGGGCTCGACGACTCTTGGCGGATAATAGCGCTTTCCCCGATCGGCCGGCCACTGGAATACAGCCTGAAAAACCGCATGCTGAGGACCCTGGCCGGCTCAAAAGCACGCAAACCTGTTGATCATCTGTTTTTCTGGCAGCGGCACGGCGATATGCTGCCGGCAAGCGTGACCTCTGACCAGATCTTCATGCAGGTGCTTGAAGCAACCCGCTGGGCTCCGTCCTGGATGAACAGGCAGCCATGGCGTTTTGTGCTCCTTAAACGGGAAATTCTTGTTTACAAGTTTCAGCGCCGGGAACGGGAGGGGAAGGATTACCATCGCCTCGACTGCGGCATTGCCATGTGTCACCTGCACCTTACGGCAAAAGCGCTGGGCATCAAAGGCCGCTGGGAACTGGGAACCGTCGGTCTCCCCGGTGTATCCGGGGCTGAACCGATCGGAAGATATATTCTGGAGAATAAAGTTCTGTAAGACCCCGATATCATTTCTCGGCATGCCTGCAGCAGGTTCACAGTTTGCGGGCCGGGATAGGAGAATCGACAAAAGCAGAGATGATACCGGACGTGCGTTTTAAAAAACTATTAATTATAATACGGGAGAAAAGAAATGGCAGATCAAGTTTACAGGCAGTTATGCGAAATGATGGCAAAGCGCGGCGGAATGTATCCGGGCATGGATATACCCGAATTTTATAATCTGGTCGAAGAGCTCTTTACGCCCGAGGAGGCGGCTGTGTATATGGCAATACCCCAGGGGTACAGTCCGCCCGCCGCTATAGCAGGAAATATGGGTAAAAAAGAAGAGGATGTCGTGAAAATACTTGAAGAGATGGCTTACAAGGGTCTCTGCACCGCCGGGAGAATGGGTGATACGACATTTTACGGGGCGCCTCCGTTTGTTCCGGGAATATTTGAATTTCAGTTCATGAGAGGTACCAGCACCGAAAAAGATATCAGAATAGCCAAACTCATACGCAGTTATAAAAAGGCCATAGACAAGACCCGTGGAATAATGAAAATAACTTTTCCGGTCAACAGGGTCATTCCTGTCAACAAAACAATTAAAGCGGAAAACAGGATTCATACCTATCACCAGGTAAAAACCTATATCGAGAAATATGATCCGATAGCCGTAAGCACCTGCTTTTGCAGGCACGAAGCGAAGCTGATAGATCCGGCGGATGATTGCGGAAAGCCGAACGAGGTTTGCATGCAGTTCGGTATGGGCGCTCAATTCGTTATAGACAGAAAGATGGGACGGAAAATCGATAAAGAAGAGGCATTGCATATACTGGAAATATCAGAGGAAGCAGGGCTGGTTCATGCCGCCATAAACAGGCAGGAAATAGACTTTCTCTGCAACTGCTGTTCCTGTCACTGCATGATTTTAAAGAATACCCTTTCTCAGCCCAAACCCGGACTGGCTTTGAGTTCCGGTTTTATGCCTGAACGGGATGCGGAGTTCTGCACGGCATGCGGCACATGTATAGAACGATGCCCTGCGGATGCGCTTACTTCAGGCGCCGACGAGATTCCTGAACTGAATATGGATAGATGCATAGGCTGCGCCGTCTGCGCCACAGGCTGCCCGTCTGAAGCAGTGGTAATGATTGAACGACCCGGCATACCGGTTCCTCCGGTGGATCAGAAAGCGCTTAAAGAGGCTATTAAAGCAAGCCGCAAATGATACGGATAAAGGTTGCTCAGCAGGTATGGAGCAGGATAATGATGAAGCCCTTTTTCATCATCATCCTGCTGCTGGCAGTATCACATGCTGTAACAATCCACGCAACTGCCAAAGAATTAAATATACCACACCTGGATTGGGCAATTACGCTTGTCAAAGGATTACAGACGGAAAACACCAGCTATAAGCACAAAAACGGCTACGTTAAATGGAAAGTAGAGGACGGGGCAGACGATTATGAAAGCCATACTGATTGCAGCGGATTTCTGACTGCGCTGCTGGAAAAAGCTTATGGATTCACACCTGATTTTTTCAAGCAGTGGCTGGGCAGACGCCGCCCGCTTGCAAAAACCTATCATGAAGCAATTATCAATCAGCATGGATTCAAGCTTATACACTCAATCGCAGATGTAGAACCGGGAGATATTATTGCTGTCAGGTATCCGGATGGAACCGGAAGCACCGGGCATATAATGGTCGTATCGGATATTCCGCAGGAAAGGAAAGCTTCCGGGCCGAAGATAAAGGGAACAGGACAATGGGAGATTGCCGTTATTGATTCGAGCGAATCAGGACACGGCAATACCGACACACGGCACAGGGAGGACGGAACGTACGGCGCCGGCGCAGGAGAAGGAATTCTCAGGCTTTACACCGACCGGAAGGGGCGGGTAGCCGGATACACGTGGAGTACATTCGGTAATTCAGAGTATTATGATCAGACGGTCCGGTCTCTTGTAATCGGCCGTCTGGATCTGTCCGTGAAGCGGTAAACTGAAAATTTCAATTGATGCCTATCCTGAAACTATTTTCAGATATTAATTAGTGAGCAAGAACCGGATAGTATTAATATCCGCAAGCCTTATAATGCATGAAAATTAACATGCGGTATTGAAACATGCGCCGGCAAAAACCGCCCGAAGATTTCATCATTTAAAATATTTTCGATCAGGCAGATAAAAATGACAGTCTTTCTTTCAGATAACGACAAATGGAATGCATTGGTTCAGCGCAATATCCGGTCTGATGATGCGTTCTTTTACGGAGTTTTAACAACCGGCGTCTATTGCCGGCCTGTTTGCTCTTCCCGATTGCCCAACCGTAGGAATGTCCGCTTTTTCAGCACTTGTGAAGAAGCTGAAAAGGCCGGATTTCGTCCCTGCAAACGATGTCATCCGAATGATAAAGAGAGGCAGGATCCGAAGACTCTGGCTGTTTTAAATGCGTGCAGAATGATCGAAGATGCGGATAATCCGTTAAATTTGGAAGAAATCGCGGAAAAAGCTGGTTTCAACGCCTATTATTTTCACAGGATTTTTAAAAGGATAGTCGGCGTCACGCCCAAACAGTATGCAATGGAGATCCGGTTGAAAAAGACCCGCGCCTGCCTGCAAAGCGGGCAGACAGTAACCGAAGCGATTTATAATTCCGGTTTTGAATCGAGCAGTCGTTTCTACGAAAAATCAACGGCAGTTCTTGGTATGACTCCGTCCGCGTATAAAAACGGCGCCCCTGATATTCAGATTCAGCATGCTGTTGTTCAGTCCTATATAGGTTGGGTTCTGGTGGCAATGACGGAAAAAGGCATTTGCTCGGTCACGCTTGGTGATTCACCCGAAAAATTGATAGAGGATTTATATCAATCTTTTCCGAAAGCAAAATTTAAGGAGCCCGATCAGAATTTTGAAGCTGTATTGGCGAAGGTGTTGACTCTTATCACGGCGCCTTATAGCCGTAGTTTTGAATTGCCTCTCGACATCCGGGGCACCGCTTTTCAGCGTCGTGTCTGGGATGCTCTGCAGCAAATTGCGCCGGGTTCAACCGCAAGCTACGCTGAAATAGCCGCTTCCATCGGACAGCCTTCGGCGGCCCGCGCGGTTGCGCATGCATGCGCAGCCAATCCTGTCGCTCTGGTTATTCCATGCCATAGGGTAATAAGAAGAAATGGGAAACTCAGCGGATACCGGTGGGGTGTTGAACGAAAGCGTAATCTTCTCGAACGGGAAAGCAAAATGACTGCCGGAACCGATGCCCGATCTCAACGTGGCCTTAGTTCTTCAAAAAAATCCGTTAAATCCGGCTGATGCGGAAAATCCGGAATAAAACAGGCGATTAAAAAACCTTGACATCTTACCCGCTTCCTTCCTATATCGCCTTATGCTGACTGAACTCGAAAAAAAGATTATCGCTTCAATACAGGGAGACATCCCTGTGTTGAAACGTCCTTACGCAAAAATTGCAAAACAGCTTGAAATCACCGAAGAGATTCTTATAGAAACCCTTAAAAAACTCTGTGAAAAAGGGGTGATAAGGCGTTTCGGCGCAACCCTTCGTCACCAGAACTCGGGATTCGAATCGAATGCCATGGCGGCATGGAAAGTTGAAGAGGAGCGTGTCGAGGAGGCAGGCAAAAAGCTCGCATCCTTCAGGCAGGTTTCACACTGTTACAGGCGCAATCCCACCAGGAAATGGCCTTATAATCTCTACACGATGGTTCATGCCAGAGATGAAGCATCATGCAGGGAAACTGTCCGCATGATGGCGGAAGCAACTTCCATTGAGACCTATGCAATTTTATTCAGCCGCCGTGAACTTAAAAAAACATCCATGAGATACTTCTCAACAGATAATAGTGACAATCCGGTAAAAAGTCATATGTGAACGGATTTGAGATTTTTGGGAAACAGATTTTTAAAGTGCTGAGCGTTAAAAATTATCCGCCTGAGGCGGATGATTTAGCGAAGTGATTTAAAA
>CAZOEH010000113.1:0-8476 GCA_964578785.1 uncultured Desulfonema sp.
CATATGAAATATATTCTTTATTTTATTTCCCATGAAAGAAGGGGACGTGTAAGCCGTTTTACCGACATACGAAAAACAGAAAGAGGCTATTTCTCCCTTGAAATACAATTTAAGCAGGCTGCCGAGAAGTGAAGCCGGGGCAATCCGCATCAAAAAGGTTGCCTTGCAGATGTCTCCTGGGAGATCAGATCTGACCTGGGCGTACATCTGTTCTTTTATTGATTTCAGCAAAGCCTGGAAATCGGAGGCAGTGGACGCTTCAGCCTTAAAAATAAAGAACGAAACATGATTGAAAAAAAGATGTCCTATTACTTCTTCCTGCTTTCTTGTGTCGATTGAAACGGGAATCACATAATCACCGGACGATATTCCGCGGCCTTTGAAGATTCCGTGCAAAGCGCAAACGGAGGCCGCAAGGGCATAAGGCATCAGCATCAGGTACCCGGCTTCATTGAAAGCGTTTTCAGCTATTGCTTCCGCCTCATTCCTGCCGCAAGAAAGAACCCTGAATTTGAACCTTTTATTATCCGAAGGGAGAGGAAGAACCCGGGGAGACGCGTTCCCTGCTATTTTGATAAACGCTCTGTTTACACGCTGTCCAGCCTTAAACTTATCCATCCACATGGAAAGATGGGCCGGCTCGGTAATCGTCATGCTGCCTGAAACTTCCCCGCTTTCCCACTCCTTCTGAAACATGCTGAGAAAAGCCTCTGCGTTTCTGGCATCGAAAAGAAGATGATCGAATGTCATGGCGATATAGCTTCTGCCGCATCCTGTAAGAACATGAAAAGCAATGTGCTCTCTTTTGTTTTTAAAAAGAGTGTTTATTCCATTTTCAAGATATTTTAAAATAACGTCAAAAGATTCGTCTTCTTTTACTATAAAGGTATCGAGAGAGATCTCCGGTTTTTTAACCGGGGGAATTTTCCAGTAAGGTGCAAGGTTTATGTCTCTTGAGAAATAGCCGTTTACTACAGCGTGTTTTTTTATATAAGAGTTCAGCGCGTTTTCTATCTCAGGAGGATTTACATTGCCCGAAACCTCTATTACTATCTGGGACATGAATCCGGCTCCGGTCTTCTTTATGGTCATGTAATTTAAGACATGAACAATCCAGTCGACCCCGGTTAAATATCGTTTATTTTTGGAATACGGCAAAGATATCATTGGCCCTATCCCAGAGCGCCGATTTTTTCCGAAAGAGATCTTATCGTCCTGAAATCACTCCTGGTAAGTCCCGATTCCATCAGTTTGATTTTGAATTTTTTTTCTATTACTACAAGAAGTTCGACAAAACCGAGGGAGTCCACCCCCATCTCATGAAGCGGAATTTCCGGTTCGATCAATCCCGGATCTCTCGACAATATCGCCGCAACTTCCCGTATAAGCGATTCTTCAATAACTTTATAACTTTCTTTAACCATATTATTCCTTAGTTTTTCCCGATTTTATGCCACCCGTCGAATCGACGTTTGACTTTATAAATCCGGGATATGCTGCCGGTTCAATCGTCTCAATTTTAAAAATCTTGTCATCTTTGAAATATACAATAACTTTGTGAAGGCGCGCGTACCAGTAGTGCCATATGTCGCTTGTCAGGAGAGGTGTTTTGTGAGTGGGCGGATATCCGTATGCCATGAGAACAGCTTTCCTGCTCATCCCAAGGGCTATTGTGCCATTTTTGATGTTTTCCCGGTCGGTTTCCGTCGCCTGGTAATAATCACCAACTCCAACCTTGACCGGATCAATGGAAAAATACCGGTTGAAAAGCTCATCAATGCTTATCGTATTTGTCTTTTTATCGTTTATGATCGTAAACATCTGCGCGCTTCCTTCAGGGGTAAACTGAATTCTCCTGATATTAATTTTGTGAATGCTGACTTTTGTCCCGATAGGCAAAATGGTTCCCCTGTGGTAATTAGTTGATAAAATGTTGTCAGGATGCTCATACCAGATATTGGTCCTTGTATAGTACGTTTTACCGGAGAGGTCATCCGCGTAAAGAGGAGAAAAAGTGAAAGTTAAAACCACCAGGAGAAAAAGTCCCATTAAATTTTTGCTGTTAAATTTCATAGCAGTCTCCTTATTTAATTATTTTAATAACTCCGGTCTTTCCTGACCGGCAGATTCTGACACAGTTTATTTTATTTATACCGGCTGAAAAACCGGAGCCGCATACTTTTACTCCGGATGGATTATCCGAAACAGGGCAGTTATATGCAACCTGATTTTTCAACATTAGGGAAGCGGCGGCAAAGTTGAACGCGCTTCCTGTCAGCATGCTTCCGAATAAAGGTGAATATCCGGCCAGCATTGAACCTGAATTTGCCGTTTCCCTGTATACGGTTTCATCACCGGTCATTCCGTCCGTATCGATTACGGTAATATCCGGGTCGTTTGTTTGGCCGGAAAAATTTATTCCGGTCACTTTGCCGTAATTGTTTCCGCATTTTTCTTTTGACAGCAGGAAAAACACGCTTCCTTCGCCGGGAACGGAGAGAGGTTCTGTTGAAAAGATAAAAGGCCTTATCTTTCCGTCTTCGGCGGTTTTCAGCTTCATTTTGCAGACATACTCCATAACAGTATTCATTTCATCGGCGCATCCGCACAGAACATGATCGCAACGCCCTTCATTCAGCCATATATCGGCCAGAGCAAGAGCGTTCTGGAACGGAAAAGAAAACTGTGCAATTGTTACAGTCGGTCCCCGGCTGCCTAACACGGACGACACATATGAGGCGGCGGCATTGTGAACCGAGTTCGAAAATTTAGTCGGAGATGCATTCGCGTCTCCGTAATCGAGTATATCATCGATAAAACTGAATGTTGTAGAATGCGGGCCGAAAGCCGTAGCAAGAATGATTCCAAGCCTTTCCTTATTTGCCAAACTGATGCCGCTGTTAAGGTATGCATCGAAAGCCGAAAAGAGAGCCATTCTTGTGAATTTATCGGCGCGTCTTATTTTTTTTGTCAAAGAGGCGTCCGTCAGTGTCTCCGGGTTCACGCGGTATGACGGGATCAGGCCTGTCCATGAAGGTTCTCTCCACCCCTCTTTCAGGGCTTTTTCAAAAGAATCAACTCCCCGTCCGCGTGTAAAAACAATTCCGATTCCCGATATAAACATTTTAAGCCTGCAAAAATGGTTCTTTTAAAATATTGATGAGTTCGTAAAAAGTCTTATGCCTTTCCGATAACTATTGCGGCATTGTTTCCTCCGAAGGCAAGGGAGGTCGATACCGCAAATGAGCCATGCACGTCTGTATTCTTCGTAACAGGGCTTATGGGAATCTCATCATCTTTACATGCAAATCCGGCGCTTGCAGGTATCCATCCCTCTTTGAGCGCCGCAGCAGTGTATGCGGCTTCAAGCCCGCCGGCTGCTCCGAGGGTATGCCCTGTATATCCCTTAGTTGAAAAGAATCTGATATTTTCACCGAAAATCCTGGATAAAACAGAGCCTTCGGCCTTGTCGTTGTCTATAGTCCCGGTTCCGTGGGCATTTATGAAACATACATCTTCCGGAGATATGCCTGAATCTGACAACGCGCACATGACAGCCGATTCGAGACCTTTACCATCCGGTCTTGGAGCGGTCAGATGGTATGCGTCGGCGGCTGAACCGTATCCCGACAGGTATAAAAGAGGTTTTTTCCCTCTTCCGATGTAAAAATCCTCCCTCTCAAGAACAAGTATTCCGGCCCCTTCACCCAGGTTGAGCCCCGTCCTGTTCCTGTCGAACGGAGCGCATATAGAGCTGCTCAGAATCCCGAGAGATCCGAATCCGCATAGGGGAACCCTGTTGAGTTCATCCGCACCTCCGGCAATCGCTATGTCACATAAGCCGCTTTTAAGAAAAGAAACGGCAATTCCGACCGCATCTGTTCCGGAGGAACATGCATTTACGACTGTAACTGCCGGTCCAGTGGCTTTTACCGAATTCGAAACCGCTTCCGCGAGGTTCCCTTTCAAGTAACGTTCGACCGGCTTTAAATCCGCGCCGCCCGTTTTCCGGAAAGAATCGTAAAAATCAATGTCATTAATCTGGCTTGCCACCGTTGTGCCGAGGCAGACGCCTGCTTTGAATCCTGAAAGCTGTAACGGAAGCCCGGCATCGTTTAATGCTTCTTCCACTGCGGCAAAAGCAAGCGACAATGTGCGCATCCCGCAGTCTTTCCATTTTTCAGGCAGGGATTTAACTTCGAATACGGGATAAGACAGCGGGCTTGAAAATATGGAAACCGGACCGGCATTCCGTTTCCCGTATTTCAGAGAATCAAGGTTTTCAGCAAGGTTGATCCCAGCAGCCGAAACAGTTCCTATTCCCGATATTACTACCTTCATATTTGATTCATTATATTTTTATAAGAATACAGTAGTCAGACTTCAGAAGCCGGAATAAAAACGTTAACTTACCCATCGTGACTCCTATTCTGATAGTTCATTGTGATCCAGCGGGTCATGGACGTTTGTTTAAGATTAAGCCCGTTTATTTTTTCACGTTTCCGTGCACATATCTTGCGAGAGTGTCTATGGAATAGAATATCTCTCTTCCCTGTTTCATATCTTTTACTTCAAGGCCGAAATTTCTCTGGAGCAGCACCACTATTTCAACCGCATCGAGTGAATCGAGCCCGAGCCCGTCTCCAAAGAGGATCTCATCATCTTTGATATCTTCAGGCTGAATATCTTCCAGTGATAAATTTTCGACCAGCAGCTTTTTCAGCAATTGCCTGATACCGGCCAGACTCACATCCTTACTATCTTCCATCAACTCATCTCCTTAACAAATTAAAATCAGGACGCGGATTTTCGCTGATAAACGCAGATAGATAGGCTGTTAGCTAATAGTCTACAGCCTAACAGTCTTCAGTCTAAACTTCTGTTCCTCTGCGTCCTAAAAATACGAATTATCAAGTTACGGCTATCAGCTTTAAAATTGACGATTTCGTAAAAAACCGTCAAAATTCATCTTTCCATATATCATGAAAAAGAAAACACTGATACGGATATCTGTCCGTAAAACCGGCCAGTATATCCGCATATTCCTGCACCCATGGCGCAAGCTGCCCGTTCTTGTTTTTTCCGCCTTTGCATTTCGGATTAAGAATACCCGACACATCAACGGCGTATTCGTAATCCGCAACCTTTGCAGCAAGTAAAATCACAACAGGGCATTCCGCTGCAGCGGCTATGGCAAAAGCGCTGAACGGGAAACAGGCATAATCGTCCAGGAATTTTATTTTTGAAGCCTTTGATCCGTATCTCCTGTCTCCCATTATGGAAACAAGGTCGCCCGTTTTTAAAATATTTATCATTTCGATCACTCCCCCGAATTCCTGATCCGGGGATATGATCCTGATATTCCCTTCTTCACGCCCGACGTTCAGAGAATCGTGCACCGCCGGATTATCCTCTCTGCGCATCAGGAGATAGACCCTTTTATCCAGTTTATTGAGGGCTGTCAGGGCTATCTGCCAGTTCCCGAAATGGGATGTAAGCAAAACAGCGCCCTTATCCGAATTGCTTAAAACAGCCATGAGCTCATCATATCCGTTCAGTCTTATATCAAAGAGCCTCTCTTTGGAGACAACAGCGGCAAACCGGTCGACAAGCTGCTTCCCCTGGCTTATAAAAAGCCTGTAAATATGGAGGTACCTTGTAAAATAACGGCTTCCAGGAAATCTCCTTTCGATATATGCGCCGGCGGATACTACCGCCTCCCTGTCGAAAAGCAAATAATAAATACAGACAAAATATAATAATTCATAGGTTCTGTGCAAGCCAAATGTACGTAAAAAAAATTCGAAAACGCGGAAACCGAGCCTTGTTCCCCGTTTTCTGGGAGCGTTCTTTTCAGCATTTTCATTATTTTGCACGGACAATATCTCCGGTTTTCTGTAAAATGCGTTTTCCGACAAGACTTGCATGCATGAGCGAAATACGGATATTGTCGAGCACCGGTCTGAATGCCGAAATCCTTTTCCGCGGTTCAGGATACCATACATCCACTTCAACCGTTTTCAAATCAAGTCCAGCCCAGAAGGCTCTTGCAAGAACTTCAGATTCAAAGTCATAATGGGATCCGCGCAGTTTCAGCTCCAGCAGATGTTTTACCGGGTATGCTCTGAATCCGCTCTGACAATCGTCAATTGAAACACCGGTTTCGACCCGAAGCCAGAAATTTGCGAATTTTCGTCCGAAACGGCTCGATTTTGGTATATTATCAGCATTAAAATTTCTGCATCCTACGATGATGGAAGAACCGTCATCCGGGAGAAGCGGCACAAACTTAAGGATATCTTTCGGATAATGCTGGCCGTCCGCATCTATTGTAATCATGAAAAGACCGCCTTTTTCCGCAATATATTTTGCAGCGGTCATAATGGCCTCTCCCTTGCCCCGGTTTTTTTCGTGGCGTATCACCGCAATATCCGTGTCTGCAAACATACCCGGAATATCGGCATCGGTGCTTCCGTCGTCAACGACCAGAATATTATTCAGACATGAACGGCATTCGGATGCGATACGTTTAACTGTCGAGCCGTTGTTATAAACGGGAACTGCGCACCAGATCAGATCTGCCGGGGAATTATTCCGTTTCATGAATTCTTTGTCTTCTGTTCTTTTTATCGGCGGGAACAAGCATGTCCCAGAGGGAGCCTGAATATCCGAGCTTGTGCAGAAACTGAAGGCTTCCATCCATGGCGTCAGGCGGAAAAACGCAATTCTTGATGCCTGAGAATCCTTCCGTTAAAGTTTTTTCGAGCCATTCCTTTTCAATTCCGGGGGCAATATAATATGCTGATTCGAGAAGAGTATTCTCCTTCGAAAGAAGCCCTTCCGTAACTGCAATTCTGTGCAGTATCGTATCCGGAAGAATCCGTATTCCCATGAAAATAAAAGAGACGGTTTTTTTCATGCTTTTTATGTTTTCGAGCCCCTCCATCACCGTCTCTTTTGTTTCACCCGGGCAGCCGAACATATAAAAATGCGCTGTTGCGATTCCATGTCTGGCAAAAAGATCGTTGCATTCGACGATATCCCTGAACCTGAATGATTTTCCAAGCCTCTTTAACGTTATATCGGTGGATGCGTCGGCTCCTATCTCAACAGCCTTGAGCCCCGTCTCTTTCATAAGCTCAACATCATTATCGCTTAATCCTTCCGGTTTGATAAAAGCCGTCCAGGGGATATGGATATTTCTTTTTTTCATCTCTTTAATAATACCGAGATAACTGCCTTCGTCATCGTTGAATACCGAATCCGTAAAAAAAATATAGCCGGCTTTATGATCATTTATGAGAGTTTCGATATCATCCACCACCGACACGGGATTCCGCTGGCGTATGACCGACCCTTCAAGCAGCGGATATGAACAGTAAATGCACTTATGGGTGCATCCCCGTTTTGTCTGAAGAGAGGCAATGTTGCCGCTTTTAAGATAAAACTGCATGATGTCCGTATCGTAGCATGCCGAAGGTATCTCTTCCCCGCTCATGTGGTTTGACGATCGGATGCACCCTTTTGCAGGATATATGCCTTTTGCGGCATTGCCGGCAAATTGAACCATAAGCGATTCACCCTCTCCCACGATCCCGTAGTCGGCCCCGACCTCGCGCAGGACCGCCTCAGGCATTATGGAAAACGCCGAGCCGCCCAGAACAATGGGCGCAGCCGTCATATGCCGGATTTTTACGGCAATTTCCCTGACCGCGTCAATGTATCTCTGCTCGTTCAACTGGTTGACATTATCTATGTTCCTCATTGATATGCCGATTATGCCGGGAGAAAAAGATCTGATTTCATTTTCTATCGCATCAATCGACATGCCGTTTTTAAGAAAATCAAACTGGCGAACCCGGTGCCCGGCGTTTTTAAGCGCTGTTGCAACCATGCTGAGTCCCAGCGGATATACATAATACGGCGTACTGGCGACATTTGCCCCGATCAGTAATATTTTCATGGCTTATTAAACCTGCTTCTTGAAAGATTACGGGTGCGGCCGGTTCCGGGAGAGGTTTTCTTATATGTTCCGTCACGTTTCTCCTTGTCTATTACTTTCAGATAGAGCTTTGCCATCTGTATCTCCTTGCACATTGCGGAATAGAATTTTTCCCAGGCGTACTCATACATGTTTTGAAGAGAATCGACGCTCATCTTTGCAGGTTTGAATACAACCTCGCCGGCGGTATAGCGTGACCAGTCATTATGAAGTATTCTGTTCTCCTTTTCGAGCCTCGCTCTAATCGGCGTATGCGGGAAAGGGGTCAGAATAGTAAATTCGGCAAGATCAAGATCGATTTCCAATAGAAAATCAACGAGCCGTTTTATGTAATCCTCATCATGATCATCGGTTCCGAGGATTATTGTTCCTTCGACGCCGATGCCGCGGTCCTTAAGACGCTTTACCCTGTTTCTGATGTGATCGGAAGTGTCGACTATTGCCTGATAAACGTACCAGCATCCGGCTTCGGCG
>CAZOEH010000114.1:0-7441 GCA_964578785.1 uncultured Desulfonema sp.
TTCGGCAAAATTAAGCGTAAAAGAGGCTGTAGTTAAAATTTATACGGTCAGCAATCCCTATAATTATCATGAACCGTGGCAGATGTGGGGGCAGAAAATATTTCATGGTTCAGGGTGCATAATAAGTAATAAAAGGATTTTAACTAACGCGCATATAATACGAGACCAGACATTCATACAGGTGAGGCGTTCCGGAGAAGCAAAAAGATATACCGCCGAGCTGGAAAGTGTTGCGCATGAAACAGATCTTGCCGTCCTTAAAGTCAAAGATGAATCTTTTTTTGAAGGAATAGAGCCTGTTGAAATAGGAGATCTGCCGGAAATCAAGGATAAGGTTGTAGTATACGGCTTCCCTGAAGGCGGAGATAAGCTTTCAATAACTGAAGGTGTTGTTTCAAGAATAGAACATAACAAATATTATCACAGCAGCTCTTATCTGCTTACCTGCCAGATAGACGCCGCAATTAATTCCGGGAACAGCGGCGGGCCTGTTATAAACAGGGATGATAAAATTGTCGGTGTGGCATTCCAGGGCTTGCAGGACGGCCGTTATGAAAATATAGGATATATGGTTCCGGCCCCTGTAATTAAACACTTTCTTGAGGATATCAAAGATGGAGTGCACGATGGAACACCTGATATAGGCCTGTCGATGCAGAAGATGGAGAATCCGGATATGAGACGCAACTACCTCATGTCTGAGAAGCAGACTGGTATTTTGATTAACAAGGTCTATCCTGATTCACCTGCGGAAGGAATCATAAATCCGGGAGATATATTAATTTCGATTGAAGAGGAAAACATAGAGAATGACGGGACCATAGCATTCAGACAGGGAGAGAGGACTTATTTCGGATATTTAATGCAAAAAAAACAGATAAATGATTCGGTAAAATTTGAAATATTCAGAAACGGAAATATAAGAAAGGCGACCGTAAAGCTCACAAAACCACTCGATTATGAACGGCTGGTTTCGCATGAACGTTATGATTTGCCGCCTGTTTATTATATAACCGGAGGTCTTGTATTTGAAACACTTACTTTAAACTATCTTATGGAATATGGGACTGAGAAAGACTGGTATATAAATGCTCCCAAGGAACTTGTAAATTTCTATATCAACGGAGAACCGTCCGCTGAACAGAGAGAGATCGTTGTTCTTGTCAAGGTTCTTGCTGATGAAATAAATGTCGGATATCATGATTTTGTCGATGCCGTTATATCTTCTGTTAACGGGGTAAAAATCTCAAGAATCGGCGATCTTGTCAGAGGGTTTGAAAAAAATACGGGGGAGTATCACGTTATTGAAGATATCCGCGGATATAAAATGGTACTTGACAGGAAAAAGGTTATTGAAAGCGGCGAGAGGATATTGAAAAAATATAAAATTGGTTCCGACATATCAAGGAATATGATCATTTCAGGAACAGTTACGAAATAACCTTACTTTTTTGATCCTTCCGTTACGGCTCTTCATGCCGTTTTTATATCCGGATTACTTCTTTATTTTTTACAGGTTTACCTGTTTACAAATTCGATTACAACATTTTGTATATCCGGAGTATTACCTACATTGGCCGAAGTTTCGAAGGCGCCAACCTTACCATGGGCAAAAGGTTTTTTATCATTAACGTTGGTTTCTACAGAGTGAACAACCTCATCGTTTCCGCTTTTAAAATGTACTATTACATATCCTTTTACGGGGTGATGGCTTAAGTTCCTTATTTTCCCGGAAACAAGAACATTATTGCCGTCTTCCTGCATTTCGGCAACCAGATCTTCTATTTCATACACCGGAGCAGAAAAGGTCAGGGTTCCTGTACGAACTCCGCTTCCGGCTGGAGCATTTGCGGCAAAAATAAGAATAGACAGAATAATAGCCGGAAAAATATATTTTATTCTCATAAATATCACCTGTATAATTAATCTTAGGTATTGCAGAGCAAAACGTCAAGGTTAAAAATTGCATATCATCAGGATATTTCAGTTCTTCCAATATAATTTTCTGTAAAAAATGTCAAGCCTGTTACTTTGTGAAATATTACCCCAAAACACTATGTACCTTACCGCTGCTTATCGGTAAAAAAGAAACAGCCGGATATATTATAAGCCGGCTGTTTCTTATAATAAAAAATACGGCAAAGGTTGCTGTTCAGCATCCTACTTTCCTTTTTGAGGCTTTTCAACCGGGCTTGCCACAGTATTGCAGTCTGCCGGATTGCTCTTCAGGCCGTCTTTATCTTCAGCTATGATCCTGTATCCGTAGATTCTTTCAGGTTTCAACTCGAAGTCCTTGCAGTTTGTCTGTTCGGAATTAAGCTCCTGTATTCTTGACCATGACCCGCCGTTTTCGTTTCTGTAGACGTAATTTGATTTAATATCGGTTTCAGGATTCTTCTCCCAGCTTATGAGAATATGATCCGCTCCGGCAGATGCTGACAGCCCTTTGATGGATGCAGGTCTCGGTTTTGTTGAGGCCTGTACAGAGGTGCACAGTTTCCCTTCCGCATCGAAGAGATTGAAGCTTGAGGCAGCGTAAAAATAATTTCTTCCGTCCTCAAGAGGCGTAAAAGCTTCGCCTTTATCGAGATATAAACTTGATTTGCAACCACGGATGGTGGCGATTTTTTTCATGCTGTTGCTATCGGGGCCCCTGTAAATATTGTAGCCGCCTACATCCGGGTCATCTATTGGAGTCCATGTAATTCTGGCCGATTTGACAAGACCGCCCTGGGTCTTCAAATCGGCAGGAAAAGCCGGAAGATCTTTTGTCTTTGCTTTTACTTCATTGGAAGGGCCTGTTTCCTTTTTATCATCATAAGCGGTGAGATAATACAGGTATTGCTGGCCGTCAGAGAGTTCCTTTTCGTCCGTTATATGCATTTTCGATGCGCCTGAAATACCAGCAACTTTTTTCCATCCAGTATTTTCGGTTTTTCTGTACAGATAATAACCGGCAACGTCACAAACCGGTTTCCAGGAGAAAACCACTTTTCTTAACAGATCATCCTTATCAAGAGACAACTCCGGATTTTTTGTGGTATCAACAGACACAGTATCAGACAGAGGGCTTTCCGAGTTTTTATCATCAAGACTTGAAAGAGCGTAGGTATAGGATGTACCGTCCTTTAAATCGCCTTCATCAAAAACAGTAAAGTCTATATCAAACTGAGAAGTGTTTTTCGAATCGGTAACACCTGTTTGTTGCCAGTCACCAGGGCCTTTCTGCCGGTATATCTTATATTTTGTTATGTTGAACTTATCCTGTTCATTCTTTAAGGATGGAACAAACTTGATTTCAACCCTTTTAACATATCCTTTCACGCTCATAACCAGAGGGGGATGAGGTCTCTTCTCCCCGGCATTCATAAAGAGTGCGGTGTAGAAGCTTTTTATCTCCGGATCTGTTCCGGCGATTATTCCGATGCGGTAGAAATACGACGCTCCTTTTTTAACGGCGGAGTCTTTAAAGAAGTTGTCTGCTGTTTTGCCCAGAAACTGGTACGGCCCATCCTTACTCTCTGCGCGATAAACATGATAACTTAAAGATGTTTTATGCGTTCTTAATTTCCATGAAACTCTGACCGTATCCCCTTCGATTTTTGCATTAAGGTATTCGACTTCTGCTGAAGCCTGAGATTCATTTGAAACAGTTCCAGTCCCGCTTTTATAGTTTATAACAATGCTGCATAATTCCTTTGAAAATTCCGGAATTTTATGAAGTATTGAATCTCTGTCGCGAAAAACAAGATCCCAGTTTTTTATAATCCTTTTATTCTGAATGTCCATCAGGCTGAGTTTAGTCAGTATTTCAGACCCGTTTTTGGTTACTGCCCCAAAAAGAACGAAATTTATTCCGAGCGCTTTTCCGGCAGTTAAAACAGCTTCATTCGTGTTATCCTGAGCAATGCCTGTCTTGAAGAGAACCTCTTCTATCTCTCTTCTGGGCATCAGGTCTATATTCTTATCGCTTTCTATTGATGAAATAAGAGCATGCAGGATTTCACCATTATAGCCCATGGCCTCTATGTTAGTGGCTTTCAGATTGAATATGGCAAGAGCGTTTTTCTGGGAATAGGCATGAGAAGATGTCATGCATAAAAGAAAAACAGTCAGTGCAGTAAAGTAACGGAATTTATTCATCAGTATAATCCATTGACGAACATTCATGCTTATGGCGCTGGCAAAAATGCTTTTTAAGAAACTTTCATCCATTGTTTAATTTTCTTTATAGTTGCGGAATATATCCTCAAGATTCTCCATTGCTTTGAGGGATAAGGGAGAGTCCTGGATCATCTTCATCTTTTCATCAAAAACGGCGTCGACAAAACTTTCGGCAGCATTCAGCCTTTCGCGTCGTTTCAGGAATTGTTCACCCGCCTGAAAATATGTTTTTTCCAAATTGTTAAGCGGTTTTAACGCTTCCCTTCCTAATTCCGCTACAACTTCGCTTGTCATTTTCTGGAGCAGTTCCGTATCCGTTGGTATTGCAAGCGGGTCAAATTTGACATTTGCTTCGGGAAGCCCCGCACTGGCATCGTCTTCAACCACCTCTTTCCGTTCAATGGTTCTCACCTGAATGTTTTCCCCGGTTCTCACATCAACGATTCTGAAGGAAAGCTGCACGAATCCTACCTTTTTATGATTTGAAACAGAATAATCCTTCTCTGTATACTTGGGTGTGGTAATCTTGGCCGGAGGCGCCGTAGCAAGGAGGCTGGGAGGAGCATTCGGATTTTTCGCTATCCAGTTGAGATATTCGATATTGTCCTGTATTTCAGTGCCGATCTGGTATCTGACTGTTTTTGTGCCCTGAGAAGAGGATGTTTCCACCTGGTATAAAAGAACGCTTCCCATAACTGCGACATCTATTCCGTATACGCGTCCCATTTCTTTTGCAGTCTGCTCCGAAACAACGCCTATTTGTCCCAGCTTCATCTCCTCAAGAATTGATTTCAGATTCTCCCTTTCTAAAATTTTGATATCCCCGCTAGCATTTTTAAAAAGGTAGGTTATCAGATTATTGGCGACAATTATGCCGGCATCCTTGTAACCGGAAGGGCTGGAAAAGTCAAAAACGGCTATGGACTTCTGGACTCTTTGCCTAACCTTGTCTTCCATGGCAAGATTGTTGGCAAAAATTTCCGGATAATCAGGCTCAAGGTTTTTAAGCCTTGTATACCAGAACCAGGCCGATCCGTATTTATTCTGGTCTTTGAACTTTGCCGCCAGTGTTCCGGCCTGGGAGGCAAGTTCATTTCGAAGAGTTCTTATTTCCGGGCTGTTGGAATCGGCGGCATTTTTGAGGGCGATATTGTAGCTTTCAAAAGCCTTGAAAAGCCATCCGTCCGACATCTGGCTTTTTGCAGTCTGGATATAATGAGAGCCCAGCTTCTGTACAACGGTTGCTATCAGAGGTTTTAAGGATTCATCACCCGGAGCATATTCAAGGGCTTTATTATAGGCCGCGAGCGCCTTTGCCCAGTCCTGGGCTACAGCCGCTTTTTTACCTTTGTCGATGAAATAATTTTTATTATCTCTTTCCTTCGCAAGCGCAAGCAGGTCAAGCGATGGTTTATGATCCGGTTTTAAGGAAATAGCTTCGTTGAGGTATCTTGTCGCGCTTTTAAAGTCATCCTTATCAAATAAAGCTCTGGCTCTTCCGTAAAGAGCCTCCGAGCCGTTTAATGCAGTCCGGGATAAAAGTTGTGATGAATCCTCATAATTCGGGAATATGCTCTGTATCTGCTGAAGGCTGAAATATGCCTTAAGCCATTCTTCGGCTGAGATAAAACCCTTTGCCTGTGCATAGAGATTTTTCGTTTCGGAAAGCAGTGAATTTTCAAGCCTGTCGATTTCACCGGCAAGTTTTTTCACGGAAGGATGATTTTGATCAATCTCTTTTGCCCTGGCAAGTCTCGCCTTGGCGGAATTGACAGCCGCCACTGTAACGGGAGTCTGGGCGCTTAATGCTTTTGAGCCCTGTGAAACATGATCTGATATTAGTGTCTCTTTAAGATCTGAAAGGGCTTTCCGGTACTCAGCATTATCAGGCTCCTTTGCAATGGCCTGTTCGAGGTAAGCGATTGCATCGGTGTGTTTCCCTGCCTTGCTGAGCTTCATGCCGGTTTCAAACTGCTGCTGCCCGGCTGCGCATGAAAAGAGAAAAGCTGCAAGTAAAAAAACTAATCCTGAATTTATTGGCCTTCTAGTCATATCCTTCCTCCGATAGCTTATATCCATCAATTGATTCTTATAATTATTTTGTTTCCTTCGACGCTTTCAACTGCCGGATTAAAATATTTCTTTTTAAAATAAGACATCTGAATTTCATTCAAAAGATGTTCCGGCCAACCTTTATATTTGATATTAAACTCCGCGGTCCCGTTCCTGAAGTTTGACATGTCCGCATCTATCATGCCGCTTACATCCGACTTGAAAATATTTAATATTTCAAGGGCTCTGGCGTGGGAAGGGATCTTTTTAATGACCATGTTTATATCCCTTTCGCCGTATAGCTCTTTTTCCCATACTTTGATTAGTTTACTCCGAAGGTCGGACCATATTGCATCTATGCAGTATTTTGCCCCTTCATCGAGAACTTTGAGCTTGTTTTCGCCGGGAAGGGATTTTACCGCGGTGGCTGTTCCAAGAATCTCTCCGTCATCAGGGCGGTAAATATTTGCACTGAGGCTGATTTCGTTTACGGAAAGGTCTATGTTCTGGTATGTGGACTGTTTGGATGATAGTTCAAGTGAGAGGCCTACAAGAAGGCCCATCCGGGATTCCTGGCCTTTCGAATGTTTATAGACTGTGAAACCACCCTGTTTCAGTTTATCGGTTAAAAGCGCTGATGATTTCTGAGCCGCAGGAAGGAAGTGCTTGTCCGTATCCTGATCTATGACTATGCTTATACGGGGGTTTTTCTGCCAGCTTAAGACTTTTTTGAACCTGTCGAGATCTTCAAGCATCGCGGAAGTTTCGACATCGGCTTCGATATTGACCTCTATAGTTCCCATATCGGTCTTTTTCTCTTCGAGTATCCTGATGCTTTTAAGATACCCTGCGGTCCGGCTCATTATCTGATCCTTGATAACTGCGAAGTTCTCTACGGTTGTACTTGATTCAACCGTAGCGCTGATTGCCTGCTCCAGGGCTGCACGTTTTGCTTCGTCAATCGCCTTGTCCCGCGCAATCAGCTCCCGACCCGGTTCAAAGAAACTGATACCTTTTGCTATAACAATTTTGCCGGCAAGAAGATTCGATGGGAAAAGAAATGAGAAACCGATGAAAAAAAGGAAGATAAGTTTAAATTTCATTGGCAGGTCCCATAAAAACTGTTTAGTTTATTTAAAATTATCCGGGGCAAAATAAGTTGATAAATTCTTGGAATAAATACTATTAACAGAATGATTGTGTCAAGTTATAAAATAGCCGGAAA
>CAZOEH010000114.1:7451-8464 GCA_964578785.1 uncultured Desulfonema sp.
GTTGAACTAAAATGGCAGGAGTCGGTGCGTTGCATGCGGAGTGAGCATTCAATATCAGGGTTCTGTTCAGTCCATGGCGCTTTCCACCTTGAAGCCTTCTCTTTCAAGGGCTTTCCTGATGCCGGCTGTTCGGCATGGAGAAAGGCGGAAATAGTATATTCTTTTCGATCCTTTCTGATTTGCGGTCATTCCTATACTTATGATATCGCCTCCCTTATCGTGTATGATTTGAAGAGCTTTTTTAATAGAGGAAGGATCCCTGCCGACAACTACATCTACCCTGGAACTGGCTGTCAGAATACCCATCATATTGATGAATGCCCCTAATATATCGGTAACAGTGATTATGCCCACAAGTTTGTTCTTCTTTACAACCGGCATTCCTCCGATTTTATTCTTGTATATTTTCTGGGCTGCGATTTCCACGTCTTCATCGGGGTCAACGGTTACGGGTTTTTTTATCATCAGATCATCCAGGGATACTCCTCCGATCATTGAAGGAATAAAACCCTGCTTCAGGTCGGCAAGGGTTACAAAGCCTTTCAGTGTCATGTTCTTTCCTACAACCGGTAAGTGGCGGATGGAATTTATCTTCATCAACTCTATTGCTTCTGAAATGGTGGATTTTTCAGTAATGGTTATCGGGTCAGGTATCATGAGAGACTTGATTTTCATGGCGCACCTCGTTTAATGTTTCCGATCTATGGTTTCTGTTGTAAATAGTGTTCAGTATAAAGAAAGTTATCAGCTATCTTCAGGCCTCGAACTTCGGATATCGAATTTTGATATTCGATATTCACTTCGTGCCTCACGGCTTTATGCCTCACATCTTATTGCTGATGCAGGCATATAACTGCAGAGAGGTTCTTCGGCCATATAATCACCGGTCGCCTCAAATGCCCTTGCCCGGCAGCCCCCGCAGACTCTTTTGAATTCACAGATTCCGCATTTGCCTTTAAGCTTATCAAAATTTCTCAGAGAAAGAAAGACCTCAGATGAATTCCATATTTTTT
>CAZOEH010000115.1:0-8442 GCA_964578785.1 uncultured Desulfonema sp.
ACCACCGGTGGGTAAGACCGCTTGATATAGGGTTTTTACAGGATTTCTTCTCCATTCCGGCCCAGTCGGCATCGCTTTTTCCCGGACGCGGTTACGAAACACGCCGTGAGCTGGTTCAGACGCTTTTTTCCACACTTTCCGACTTATCGGAGAGTGCTTCCATAGTCTGGCGTATGGCGGAAGGGAGAAAAGCGGCTTAAAGGCTTAAAAGGATGCTCATTTGTATTAGGCCGGATCGAAGCAATAAATAATTCGGCTCAATCCACCTTCTTGTCGCGCATGCGTAGCATCACTTGCCGTTTTATCTCGCGTAGCTTGTATTTGATTTTTGCCTCGTTCTCGCTGCCTATCCGCATCAGAATTTTCTGTCCGGCTGAGCGAACTTCAAGATCGGGATCGGCATATACATAGAAAACGCTGGGCTGACTGACCGTTACAGGCTCCTTGAGATCGGGCGCGGCCAGCAGATCATTGAGCGCCACAATCAGTCGGTCGTTAAAATATTTTTCCGGATATCCAAGTTCTTCATATGCCTGCTGGAACAGCGGATAGAGGCGCACGTAAACATCCACAAGTTTCTGCGCATCTATCAACTCGGCGATTTTCACATATGCCAAATAGCGCGCAGCATTTCTCGGGCTAATGATTTTATCATTTTCGGGGCCTTCAGTAATGAACTGATCATGCACCCGCTTGACCGGTATCACACTGACCGGCAAGTTCCTGCGCGGCAAATTGTCGATGGTGGCGACTATGTTGCGAATTATCTGCCCGGTATTGAAAAGCCTCATCAATGAATTATTGCCCACCAGGCCGGCTATATTGCCCAGCATGAATTTATCGCTCTCGGATAGCTTTGGAAGAGCGGGCTGTGCCGCAGGAGTCTCGATGATCTGCTGTACTACCGGGTTGGGTGCAGGAACAGGCGACATGTCTTGCTTGTATACCGGCTCAGTTTTCAGTTCGGCGTTCTGCCGGTAGAAGTAAGTGGCAATACCTCCGCCGAGCAGAATGATCGCAGCAACAATTATCAATCTGTTCTTTTTCATAGGTAAGCCTTTCGCAATAACTTGCGCTACCGTTATTTACTTTGCCGTTTATACATCCATAATCACCTTGATCGGTGAGACGACCCTATGCATCGATTCTTGCCTGTTAATAAAATATTGCTTCTCAATGTTTTTACTATAAAAACTGTTGTCTCGCATGTCAAGGAAATCTTGTCCGCAAAATTATTATATCCCCCGCTAAATAAATAAGGACTGAACCTTGAGGCTCAATCCTTATTTTATATTTACTACAGAATTAAATTAATATTTATCGGACATCAACAGCAGCAGGTCTCGACATAGCAGCCGCATGGATCGACACTGCAACCACAGGAATCAACTACACAGCCGCAGGAATCAACCACGCAACAGCTCATCTCCCTTTCCGAAGTATCTACTTTGACATCCACTTTTTCATCTATTTTTATCTCTTTATTGTCGATTGTCATAAGCCACCTCCGTATGCCGGAAAAAGGCATCCATTTGAATCCATCCCGGAACTTTTGTCCCATAATTTCATTAGATAAGCGAGCCAGTTATTAACACCTTTTCGCCTCCAGGATAATTTAAGATTAATACAAGTTTTTGTTATGTCAATAGAGGGGAGACTGTATTTCAAACAGGCATATAAATTCTCCGGAGAATGACTCTTAAGCCTATTTGGGCACAACCGGATAGCTGTTTTTGACCCACTCATTCCATCCGCCCTTTAACGCATAGACTTTTTCATAACCTTTTTCTTTGAACAGCTGTGCCGCCCGGGCACTGGAACCTTCGTTGGGTCAGGCACAGTAAAAAACAATGGTCTTATCCCTGGGGTACTTATCCATCCAGCCTGATATCGCCGAAAGATCCTCCCATGCAGCCCCCGTTATTTTCGATTCACTTTTGTTCCAGTCGCTTTTTGTGCGAACATCCACCACAATAACATCGGAACTGCCAAGCATCCCCTGAAGCTGTTTTGCGGAAATCCTTTCAGCTTCTGCCGATACGGAAGGTATCAGGGCGCAACCTGAGATAACCAGAATCAAAATAATTATACCCGTTACCGTATTTATCCGTTTATTCATAAACACCTGCCTTTCTCACTAAAAAGTGAAAATCAAGTTACCAGCAATAAAATGATAAATGATAAAAACTTGCTTTCCCTGTAATATTTTTCTCATTAATCGGCTTGAGAGTCAAGTTTTAGAAGGCTTTCCCTTGCGGGTAAATCGGGCATTATCTGCTTACCCAGCGCAGCCAGATGCTCGCGGTAACGCCCCATACAGCATTGTAAAACAGAACAAAGAACGGGGTTAAGGCGCCTAGATCCGTGCCCATCCGGCCTTTATGGGCAATCATTGGAAAAATAACAAAGAGCTGAACCAGGCTCGGACCGATACTGAAAATCAATCCCCTTGAAAAAACACGATCCGTCGTCATCGGCAGCAGAAAAAGCAGCCCCCAGATACCGCCCCAGATAATCCGGGGATAAAGCCAGGGGGGTGTCAGATCCGGTGCCAGTTTGACTCCCGCGGCCAACGTAAGCCCAATATCTCCAAAAAACCAGACAGCCAGACCATTTAAAAGACCTCCAAGGCATCCTGCGGCAAAAACCAGTGATAACTTTTTGGCGAAATTTTTCATCGGTTTTGTTCCTTTCCCGGCGGCCGTAATCAGATTCAGAAGATCATTAAAGCCGGTATCATACTTTAATATATTTTCCGCCCGATTCCACGGACAAGTAGATGTAAAAAATCGATATCACCCCTGTATTTACTTCGGTGAATATCAATTTTAATGGACCGCCAGGGTTGTTAATCGGCGGTATCCATTGGGGTGGCTTCGACCTCGCCACTCTTGACTCCGGCCAGCGCAGTGCGGATCGCCTCGATACGCTTGGCAGAATAGGCTTTTGCAGCTTCGGGTTCAGGTGCGGTTGGGGTCAGGGTCGCTTCCCAGTTTCGCAATTCGGTGTCGGTGCGTATACTCGGATCAAGGATGACCGTGGCCGGCCAGATCGGGCGGGCTATCAGGTAATATCGCTTACCAGCCTTGAGGTTCGCCTTGACGATTGAAAAGTTTGCTGCATTGCCGACGAAGAGGTGTTCTCCCGGATCGAGTTCAACCTGGATCATCGAGCCAGACTCGACCCTGCCGAGAAAACGGTCGCCATCCCAGATGAAAATCTGGATGCCGAACGCCACATTGGTCGGGCGCATGAAAACGACCATCGCTTTACCCTGCGATGAGAGTTCGGTGCGGGGTGTGGTCTTGACCATCAACGAGCTGCCGCAACCGGCAAGACATAGCAGCAGAATCATAAAAATGAATTTCCGCAAGTTCATCGTTGCCTCCATCCATATTATAATCTTTAAATACATGGAGCGTTCCCCGATATCCCTTCCTTAAATGTTAAGTGCTCCCGATATCCCCCACCTGGTTATCTGGAGCTCCATCGACACTGGCATCTTCACTGAGCAGGCGGACAGGATGGCCGTCAGGATAACTATGCAGATGGCGACGGAGATGATATTTAAGGATTTCATATGCCCTCCTTTGTTCGTAAAGATCTCACCGGATTTCTTCAAGCATAAAGGAGATAAGTCTATACTGTTTACTTTTCCTTTCACTGGTCAGATATAAAGGGTGACTCAAAACCCATTATGCTTTGCTTCCTGAGTCTTTGATCTGACCTGGTTCAAATGCCAACTCATTTTTTTTCAGGGTTTTTTTTCATCAGCGCATAAAGCCACCAGCCCATGCCAATCACGAGTAAAACGACGACGACAGTCAAGATAATCTTCTCCATCCCGGCAAGGCGTTCACGGAGCGTGGGCCGCGGTTCCATTCCTGTCCGTACAGCAGACAACTCTCGTCGTTCATAGGAATGTTGCGACAGGATGTCCTTGTTCACAAATCTGGCGAGATCATAATCAGGGCTCTTGATCCGCGTATTGCCATAGCAGAGAGCGTAAGGTTCGTCACTTTTGAGCGCAATGAAGTATAGGTTCTGCTGGATCCATGAGAGGGTAATCCCTTTTAACTCAAGCGGCGGGTTATTCCTGTTCATAATAATTATCTTGAAATACGCCTGCTTGGGCGCGTGCTGCTCGATGCTGTTCCTTTCCTCGTGGAGCTCTGATGACAAGGGGAAGCGATAAATCACATTGCTTGCGAGAAGAGAATAAGAATCTTCCTTACCCGTGCTGCTGCCGTAAAGATTTACGGTACGATGAAAGTAGGGATCAGCAATCTTAAGAGATAGTTTGTCAAGAGGAAGGCCGGCAGGCAGCACGATCACCGTGTTCCCGTTCTTGTCCGGTTTGGGTGCAAAGGAATCGAAGGTTTTTTGATCGTAGACCGGTTTTTTTTCAGCTGGCGTTCCGGTGCTGGCGCGAGCGGATCGGATGCGCAGTTCGGTATTTCGCGCGCCGTTCACGCTGAAATCGAGACCTTCATACGTGAGCTTGATCGATGGCTGCGATACCTGCCGGGGCTTGTAATCTTTAAGCGTGACTCTGAAATAATGCGCGTCTGTGTTCGCAAATCCGACCTTTGTTTTGCGCACGTTAACCCGGGAAGAAAAATCATAGACGCTGTCCTCGGCAATGAGCTTCCAGGTCTTGCCGTCACTGCTGCCGTCCAGAATAATTTGTTTTTTGAAATCCCGGTCCGCGATCTCCAGGTCCAGTACACTTACGGGTCGGTGTTTCTGCGGGAGCTTCATTATTATGGATGCTGATGATGCGTCATTTTCATAACCGGTGATCTCGAGTGAATAGGTTTCAATAGTTTCGTGCGGAGGCGCATTTCCAATGATAACAAAGGGAGTTTCATTACTGGACGCATGCAAAATACGGATGTCCCGGAGATCAGCCCCTGCCTTTTGGAGTATCTCGTCCGAAAGACGGACCTGATATAATGTCTCGGCCTTGAAATCACCCTGAATATCAGCGCAGTATTGAAAGTCATCGGCAGTAAGTGCTGCAGCATCTGCTGATGGAGTCGCGCCGAATATGATCAGCATCATAAGGACAAGCGATCTTTTCATGATTCAACCTTTCCGGCGGACGCAGCGTCCGCATTGCATTGCTGTTTGTCTACGCACTCAGGATCCGACAGCACGGTGATGATGCGGTCCTTTTGGCGATAATACAGGTACGATGTACCGACTAGAACAAGCCCCAGGATGATGAACGAAAAGATGCGGTATGGTGTGCTGAAGTTAGACATGTCGAAAAGGAACACCTTCAAACCGACTATGAGAAAAAGTCCGAATGAGACCTTTCTGAGCGCTGAGTTCTTTTGCCGGAATCCTATCAGCATGAGGACAACGGAGAACGAAGTCCAAAGGACCGAGATGGCTGCGAATCTGGCGGGAAGCAGATACGTACGGAAAAAAGACGACGTCTCGGCCGTCAGGATTATAAACAGGACGATCCCGAATATCGTAATTAAGAGCGAACTATCGCTGCGGGTTGACCACTGCAAACTCTTCGGCGCCTGCTGTGCCAGTCTGCCTGTTACCGCCAGTACGAGCAAAAGGATCGCCGAGGTCAGGAGGCGTTCGACTACGAGATACGTGTAACCGCTCATGACCGAGAATCCGTACGACAGGTGCATTTGAAACAGATTATCGTAATCAAAGAGCAGGAATTTAAGTGTCGAGACGAAGAGCAGAGCATAGCCGCCGAATACGAGGCTTCGACGCTCCAGCTTCAGAGCCATCCAGACAAGCGCGAGGCTTTGGGCTGACCAGAACACGGTGATCCAGTGGTTTGAGAACAGGACCGGTACGGTAATGATAAGAAAAACCATGGCCATTGCCAGCATGACCGCAAACACATCCAGGGTTTCCTGACCGTGCCGATAGAGAAAAGAAGCCATGGAAAGAAAAACGCATGCATAGAACACCGTGATGATGCTGACCCAGGCAACGCCGTATACATCGCGGATCATAACGTAGTTATAACCGAACGCAATGAATGCGTTGATGCCCATCATGAGCAGTTCTCGATTGTTGGAATGCCCGCCCTGGCGGACCCGATAGGTAAAGGGAACAAAGGTATAGATCAGGAAAAACAGGTTCAGAAAAATTATGGCGGGCCAGAATCCGGATTCCTGATAGTGCTCGGCATACCACGCTGAATACAGGAGATAGGTGAAGACCAGCCCCAGTATGTTCAGGAGATCCCACTTCTTATAGAACGCGATGCCGAGCAGGCCGAGGTTCAGGACAGTCATATAGGTCATGAGCGCGATCTGGTTGTCCTGCCCGGTGGACAGAAGGATGGGGGTGAGGAATCCGCCGACAAGACCGAGTACTGCGAGCCACTTCGTGTCATAGCGTACTGCGAGCGCGCATGCCAGCATTGTGATCATGACCATTATGGAAAAGGAGGGCATCTGGCCAAAGAGATGGTAAATCTGGAATGCCGCGAATGAAGCGAAATACAGCACGGCTATTCCGCCGCCGATGAGCGACAGGCCAAAGCGCTCGATCTTTGTTCGGAACCGGTCTCCTGCAACAAGGAACACGATGCCCCAGACATAGGCCATTGCCACCCTGCCGGCAGGGCCGACCCACCCCTGCTCAAAGGAATATTTCAGAAAATATCCGATACCGAACACCATGGTGAGGATGCCGATAGCCAGCAGCCACTTCTGGCCGACCTGCACCTCGAACTCGGATGAGCCCCGGCCCGGCTGCGGCACATACGCAGGCGCTGGTTCTCTCTGTACGTGAAGGACGGCCTCAATTGGCTCGGACAATGGCGCGGGTGCTTCCGGCTGCTGAGGTTTCGATGGTAAAACAAACGACTCTGCCAAATCACGATCCAGCAGTTCTTCATATTTATCTATTCGTTGCAGCAAGCTCTTTAATCCGGAGGCAAGATTGTTATGGAGAGCTGCGATACGTTTGAGATCTTCTTTCAAGCCGAAATAATATTCGAGCCTTGCGGAGAGCATATCTCCGAAATCGTGGCCGCACCCGGCACAGAACTTACCGGATTTTGTGATGAGCGTCTTGCACTTCGGACAGGTCATGCATCCTCCTACAATATCAGTTCAGATAAAATATAGTACGGTTTGCCCGATGTCCTATAAGCAAAAGTTATAAACAGATCTTAACACTCCTTGCTGAATATCCTGTTCTGCCAAATCGGAGTCGATATCAAGTTGAGACAGTAAATTTAATACCTCTGTTTTTTTATCCGATCCCGAATCTGTCTCGCTTTTGTTTTTCTGTCTTCATCCTTAAAACTCAATGATCTGAAGTTTGGGATGGACCAATTCAAACGCTGCGCAGTCTTATTGTAAAGAGTATCCAGATTGTTCAGGAATACCGGAACCTGCTCATTACTGTCCGGGTCGCAGATTCCGACAACGTAGTCGAAGGCTTCCTTATCCTTGAACCTCTCAAAGACGGATTTTGGGGGCGAGGTCCGGAGTTCAACACCTATCTCCTTCATCACGGATACAGGAAGAGGACCGATTTTTTCTGACTCGAAACTTGAACTGAAGGCTTCTATCCGGCCGGATGCAGCCAGTTCAGCAAACTCCTCTGCTCTCCGGCTCCGGGCCCCATTATGCGTGCAGACGAAAAGAACTCGTAAGATCGCCATTTAACGTTCCTTCTTGGCATAACCGGTTATTAGATGGATGGATAGATATAGCGCAGATTTTTATTCACGGTCAAGACGGAAATTGTAAGAACTCCTGTGCATCACATATATAATAAAACCATACAAAGGTACAGTTGCAAAAAAAATAAAAATGATTTAATTAGGAATTTCAGAACTTTTCCTTCCAACTTAAAATAATTTATTATTTGCATGCGAAATTATTAATACAGGAGGGTGTCATGACCGGAAGCGCCGAGGATATCAAAAAACAGGCTTTGGCCGACTTTTCAAAGTATGTTAACCCCCAGAAAGCAAGAGTATTGAAGAATGCGGGACTCGATATAATCGAAGGAAAGCGCGAAGGAGCGTGCGTCTGGGACATCACGGGGAAAAGATTTATAGACTGCATAACTTCCGCCGGATCATTTAATGTCGGAAGGAGAAACCCCGAGATAGTCGCAGCCCTGAAAAAAGCCCTCGATGAATATGATCTCGGCGTGTTTCTTCTCTGCAGCAAACAGAAGGCCGATCTGGCAAAAAAGCTTGCCGAAATAACCCCCGGAGATCTGCAGTATGTCATGTTCGGCGTGGGCGGAGGCGAGGCAAACGACTTTGCGATAAAACTTGCCCGCGGTTTCACGATGAAGACTGAGATTATTTCAACACTTAAGGCCTATCACGGCCATACCGGATTTTCTCTTGCAGCCATAGGAAGAGATGCATACAAAAAGCCGTTTTACCCGATGGTTCCCGGGTTCAAACTGGTTCCCTTCAATGATTTA
>CAZOEH010000116.1:0-1947 GCA_964578785.1 uncultured Desulfonema sp.
GGGTCAGCATATTCAGCACCTATTTCATTGAGTTATTTTTTCAGCATCCTTCTGCAGGATTCAATCAGTTCTTTGTACAGCAGGTTTGTATTGTAAAGATTGTAATTGTTGAACCGGATAAGACCGTCGACAGCGGCAAATATGATACAGGCCGTTTTCCGCGCGGGCAGATCTGAAATTGTGCCGTCTTTCTGTCCTTTTATTATAGCGCTCTCAAAAAGGTCTAAAAAACAATTGAATATGGCGTCAACATGCCCTTTACAAATCGGATTCACCGCAGCAAGCTCATATGTATAATGTCTGTGCAGAACAAAAAACCAGTCCTCCATCTTTCCCGGAAGACCGAGATAAAAAGAGACGGCGCCGTCTATCATTTCCATGCCGGTTGAATATCTGTTGCCGCTGAAATGATTATTTATCTCTGTTAAAACGGTTTCCCTGATTCTTTCGAGTATTGATAAAAACAGCTCCTCTTTACTTTTAAAATGATAAAAAATAGTGCCTTCAGCAGCCCCTGTAACCTTGGAAAGCTCGGCCATTGAAGTATATTTGAAACCTTTTTCCGAAAACAGCTTTGCCGCAGCTTTTAATATCACTTCTTTTTTTGACAACCCTGCCTCCTTTACCAATAAAAAAACCGACTGAGCGCGCAGTCGGTTTTTCCATACATAGAATGCCGAATCAAGTCAAATAAAAAACTCTCTATAACCTCAAAGAGAGTTTTTAATAATATCCGGTTCATCTTACCGTTTTTATATTTACGCAATTGCCCGCCGGCCATCCCTCCCGAGCTTGATCAAACTGATGATCACCACGAAGAATTCAAGTCTCCCGAGGAACATGGCTATTGTCATTGCCCACATTGCCGCAACAGGCATCTGCGGAGAGGTAACTCCCACGGATAAACCTGCATTGCCGATGGCTGATGCAAATTCGAAAAGAGAATCCTTGAAGCTGAATCCGTATACACACATGATCATGACACCAGCCCAATAAACAGCCGAATACAAAAATACAAATGCACATACTTGGCGCACTCTGTCATAATCGACAAAAACTTTGCCGTTGCTATCCCAGATGGGACGCTCCACGACCGCAGTTCGAGGCAAAAACGAACGCATGATTTCCCAGACCATCAATTTCCACAGCAGATAAATCCGGAATTGCTTAACCCCGCCTGCCGTGGAACAGGTTCCGCCGCCGACCAGCATCAGCAGGATCAGAATCACCAGACCGAAGTCATTCCAGTTGTCGTATTGCACGGTTTGAAAGCCGGTGGTGGTCAAAGCGGATATAGTCTCAAACAAGGCTACACGGACGGCTTTTGTCAGCCTGGGATAAATCGACAGACAGGTGAGGAGCAGCACAAGCGCTGCCGACATGGGGATCAGTACGGTCATTACGCGAATTTCACTGTTGCGCACAAAGAGACGGAATCGGCCCCGCAACAGGGACCATGCGGTCACGAAATTGAGATT
Organism: uncultured Desulfonema sp.; assembly: GCA_964578785.1. Taxonomy (GTDB): domain Bacteria; phylum Desulfobacterota; class Desulfobacteria; order Desulfobacterales; family RPRI01; genus RPRI01. The sequence continues at coordinate 1,479 of CAZOEH010000116.1, forward strand.
GCCGACCAGCATAAGCGGGATGGACACGACTTCGATGGCCGGAGAATTCCAGTAACCGATATTTTCGGTATGGGTTGAAAATCCTCCTGTGGATACTGCTGCAAAAGAATGATTGATGGCGTCAAAGGCTGACATTCCGGCCATCCAGTAGGCCAATGCTCCGATAGAAGCATAGCCGGAGTAAATGATTAAGACCAGCCGGGCTGACTGCCGCACGTGTGGAACCAGTTGGTCGCCTCTGCCCTCGGCGCTCGATATGCCGATACCCGCAGATCTCATAATGGCAGACATCATGATGATGGCCAGTCCGGCTCCTCCCGCCAGCGTAAGAATGCTGCGCCACAGCAGGATCATTGGACCGGCGTGAGAAATGTCCACGACGGTAAGGCCCGTGGTTGTCCATCCGCTAACAGATTCAAAAACAGCCTGAGAAAACGATAATTTCAAAACGGACATGAAAGGCAACGCT
>CAZOEH010000116.1:1957-8413 GCA_964578785.1 uncultured Desulfonema sp.
GAAAAGATAATAGCAATCATCCAACTGACTAGAACCACCACGCCGCCTTCGCCAACCGACAGGGTGACGCCCGCAGCATGCCGAAACATCATACGCAACCAAATGCCTGCAAGTCCGAGGCAGCCCGCGGGAACGATAAATGCCGGAGCATGCGCTGCTTCTTCCGGAATAGCTATCAGCAGCAGCAGCGGCGTGAGCTGCAGCGCACCGGAAAGAATAAAAATAATACCGACAGATGAAAGTATCGTTGCATAGCGTTGTTTGAGATGTTCTTTTTCCCTCAAAGCCGTCATCCTTCTTTTCGTTCACCTGTAAACGTTTTCAACGCCGGGCCATGGTTTTCCGGTAGTGTGATCAGCACAATCCTGTCGCCCCCCAGCAATTCATTGCCGCCACGGGGAACTATGGGCTGATCGTTCCGGATCACGACTGCGACCAGAGCATTCTCCGGCAGATCGATATCCTTCAGCCGCTTTCCCGCAACCGGAGAATCCTGGCCGAGGATGATTTCCGTCACATTAACACGGCCTTCACCGACCGGAAGCAGGTTGATGATCTGTTCAAGGGAGACCCGTTGTTCGATCAGGCTGCTGACTATATTTGTTGTGGAAAAAGCCGAAACACCAAGTTTTTCAAAAATTTCAGCATTATCCGGGTCATTGGCCAGCGCAAGCACGCGGGGCACAGCGAATTGGAGCTCGGCCAGCTGGCATATGACCAGATTGTCCTGGTCATATGGAGTGACGGCCAGCACCACATCCGCTCCCATAGCACCGGCTTCCTTAAGAATCGTGGCATCGCTCCCGTCACCGCATACCACCATGGCGGAAAATTGCCTTGCTAACTGGACGCATTCTTCTCTGTCGCGATTGATAAGGATGACCTGGTAGCCTTTGGCGGTAAAATTGCGACACAGAAAATAGAGTGTCTTGCCGCTTCCAACGATTAACACTTTCATTATTATGCATCTCCTCTATCTGCGCGACCGCTGGCAACGGCCAAAAGAAACATCTCCGCAGCCACCGATGTCGGACAGATGGTTTCGATGCCCAGCTGGTCATAAACCTGCTCCCGCCTAGGATCGAAAACCCTTGCCAGAACGTGCTGAACGCTGAACACTTTCCGGGCGACCTGCGCCACCATAAGATTGACATTGTCTTCGTGTGTTGCGGCGAACAGAACATCTGCATTCTTCAGTTTGGCCTCTTTCAGCACCGCTATCTGGGTAGCGTCCCCTACCACGCGAAAACCGCTGAAGTCCGGCGACAGATTATCAAAGGTGGATTCATCTGTGTCGATCACCACCACCGAATGGCCCACGCGGCTAAGCTGGTTGGCCAGAAGTAAACCCAACCGCCCGCATCCTATGATCACGATGTAAAGGCTATTTTTCATCCTGAACCTCGTTGCCGCTCTCATCTTTGGCAGCGGTCTCATTTTTATCGGGTCCCAGATCGATCTTGCCGAATTTTTCCCAGGATGTAGTCCGCTCAAGGTTTGCCTGAGCCGGTTTGAACGTTGGATCGATGTCAATCGCCGCGCGATAGAATTTTTGTGCAGCCAGATGATCGCCCTTGATTTCAAGCAGCACCCCGAGCAGATTATAAGCCTCCGGCTCACCGGGATCGGCAGCTATCGACTTGTGGGCCGTTTCACGCGCGGCGGCAAAGCTCCTATTAGTGATATGCCGCTTGGTCAGCTCAATCAATGCCGGGTATTCTACGGCGTTCTCTTCATCCAATAACTCACGCTCCAATACCTGTGTTGCCAGATCACGGATTTCGCCCGGACTGAACGGCTTCCGGATGAAATCCACCGCGCCGAGTTTCATGGCCTCCACGGCTGAATCAATGGTTCCATGGGCCGTGATTATGATTATCCTGATTTCAGGCCACTCTTTCCTGATCCGGCGCAGTACATCCATTCCGTTCATTCCCGGCATTTTCAGATCAAGAAAAACCAGCCCGTATTGAAGCTCTCTGCTTCCACGGATCATTTGCAGAGCCTCTTCACCGTTGACTGCCGTTCGGATCGCTATTCCCAGCGACTCAAGAGACTGGGACATGGTCAGGCGGATGTTCTTTTCATCATCCACGATAAGAATCACTTTCTTTTCCATAAGTTCCTCCTATTGTGCCACCGGCAGGGTGAAAGTAAAGGTGCAGCCCTGACCGGGTGATGATTCTACCCAGATCGCCCCACCGTGGGCGCGCACGATCTCTTTGCAGATAGCAAGCCCCAAACCTGTACCGCCTGCCTCTTCTCCTTTTACCTGAACAAACTTCTGAAATATCTTTGATTGATATTCCGGGGGTATGCCGGGGCCATCGTCTCGTACCGAAATATGCACATGCGGACCGACCTGACTTGCCATGAGCCGGATATGCCCTCCTTTACTCACATACCGCTGGGCGTTTGAAATAAGGTTGGTCAGCACCCAGGTGATTTTGTTTGCGTCCGCACGAATCCTCGGCAGAGTTTCGGTTTTTTCCGATTTAAGCATGATCTGTTTCATGTGCATCTGGTTTTTGAAGATCTCCTCCACATGCTCAAAGATGGTTTGAACCGGAACGCTCTCAAACTCCAGATCGATTCTGCCCGCTTCGATCCTGGACAGATCAAGTAAATCATTGACAAGGGCTTTCATCCGATGCACTTCCTCATGAGCAGCCTGCAGAAGCCTCCGGTCTTTCTCGGCGAGTCCCTGCGCGGCGTTTTCCAAAAGCAGATCGATACTCATTCCGAGACTGGTCAGCGGTGTGCGAAGCTCGTGAGACGCCGCCATAACGAAATCGTTTTTGAGTCGTTCCACTTCCTTCAGGCGTGTAACGTCCCTTAGCAGCAGGACAATTCCTGACAGGGTTCTATCCCTTCTCCGAATTACGGTAGCTGAAAATAAGTAGTGTTGGGTTCTATCTTTCTTCTGAAGGGTAACAATCCTTTGATCGTCGGAAACGTCGGGTACCCGCCCGGTTTCGATTGTTTTCCGGATAATATCGCAAACATCCCGGACCGGCAGAATATCCTCACAGCTCAATGCGGCGATTTCAACAGACTCCAAGTCAAGCATCCGGCGGGCGGCAGGATTGACTCCGGTCACCTTAAGGCTTGCGTCGAAAACCACCAACCCGTCCTCGATGCTGGAGAGAATTGCTTCAGCCTTGTTCTTCTCGGATATGACCTGCTCGATATTTATCTCATTGTAACGACCGATCTGAGCGGTCATCCGGTTGAATTCGCCGGCAAGGCGTCCCAGTTCATCAACGGTTTCCACCGGTACCTGAACGGCATAGTCGCCTGATGAGATCTTACGGGACGCATCCATGAACAGCTTCAGAGGCCTTACTATCCGTTCCGCAAGAAACAGGCTGAAGCTCAGCGCAACAATAAATGCCGCCCCCGCCACCAGCAGGGTGGACCAGATTGCCCGTTTGGCAACCTGACCGGCTCTGATGCTGGCCGCATACATGGTTTCCTCGTTGAGATGACGCAGTTGAATGCAGGATTTGCGCACTACGAAAAAGAGCGGGTAAACCGATTCATGATAAGTGTTCCGGAAAAGCTGCAGATTAATCTTTGTTGTATCATGTAAATCCGTCAGCGCGGAAAACTGCCGCCGGTACTTCAGATAATCGGCCTCTATGGATTGAACGAGTTCCGCCTCACCTTCAATCGTAAGGTTGTCTTTGGCACGAGCCAGCCACTCAAGAAACACCGCCTCGCTTTCTCGGAATTGGTTGATCCCTTTTCCTGCATCGCCCAGGAAGATTAGCAGGATGCCGCTGTCCTGTCGTTCCAGGGCGTTGACCATGTTTTCGGCGGCAAGGATGCTCCGGTAATTTTCGCGAAGTATTGCGTCGGTTGCCTTGCCAAGTGAGACCAGATTCATAACCGCCCACGCAACCACAAGTCCCATGAGAGCAAAAGCGACGCCATATCCGGCCAGTATCTTCTTTTTTAACGTCATAAGCCCCTTTCCTCCCTTCGGTCACCGCGTATACGCAGGTAATAAGCAACAGCTGTGCCATTATATAAATCACATAATATCATCATATTATACAAACACAGGTGGGGGGCTGACTTGAAATCTGAAAGGTTGTGGCGGGTTTGGCCTTGCATAATGCAAGGCTGTCGGGGATAATAATCGGCGTCAGATACCGTATGTTTTCCTCCTGCGCCAAAGCGTCGCCTGATCGATACCCATTATATCCGCCGCTTCCTGAAGGGAGGAGGTGGCGGCCATCACCTTTCTGATATGCAGCTCTTCAATGGTGGACAAAGGCACCGGATCGCCGATAGCCGGAGAGCCGGCATATGGTACTATGCTGTCGGGAAGGTCGCTCTTTCCGATCCGCTCGCCGCCGCCAAGAATCACAGCGCGCTCAATGGTGTTGCGAAGTTCCCGGACATTTCCAGGCCACGGGTAACTCGTAAATATCTGTTCGGCCTCTTCAGTGAATCCGAGTATTGATTTATGGTTGGCACAACCCAGATAGACGAGAAAATCCATGGCAAGCGGCATAATATCTTCAGGTCTCAGCCGAAGAGGGGGAACGGTCAGACTGATTACATTGAGCCGGTAAAACAGATCTTCCCGGAAACGGCTCTCGGCAACGCGTTTCTCTAAATCAGCGTTAGTGGCCGCGATGATTCGCACATTGGCCTTGCGGGGCACCACATCACCGAGGCGTTCGTATTCCTTATCCTGAATGAAGCGCAGCAGCTTGGCCTGTAAAGACGGGGACATATCCCCGATTTCGTCAAGGAAAAGAGTTCCTCCTTCGCATGTTGCAATGCGTCCCGGAGAATCCTTCACCGCCCCGGTAAACGCGCCTTTGACATGTCCGAACAGCTCGCTCTCAAGAAGTTCGTCCGGCACAGCAGGACACGCAACCACCACCATAGGTTTAGCAGCTCTGACGCTCCAATGATGAATGGCCCTTGCAAAAACCGACTTTCCGGTTCCGCTTTCGCCTTGAAGCAGAACAATCGCCTCCGAAAGAGCGGCCTTTCGAGCGGTATCTATAACCTTTTGCATGCCGGCATTCCGGCTCTGGAGCCTTTCCTCCGGACCAAGCCGCTGCATATTTTCCCTGAGCGCTGCAACTTCGGTTTCCAGTTCCCGGATCCGGCCTGTTCGGCGAGTCAGTATCCTGATCTGATCAGGAGTAAATGGTTTCGCTATGTAATCGGCGGCTCCGCGATGCATGGCTTCAACTACGCTCTCTATGGATGCATGGGCCGTGATCACGATAATCTTTGTCCACGGGGAATCAGACAACAGAGCCGGAATCAAATCCAGACCGTTTTCTTCACCTATTCTGAGGTCCAGGAAAGCCATATCAAAGGTTCGCATCATAGCTTCCTTGATGGCATCAGCGGTATTGCTCACTGCTGTTACCGAATGCCCATCGGCCGTCAGACAGTAGGAAAGAGTCTTGCGGATGTTGATTTCGTCGTCCACGATTAGGATGCTGAGAGCGCCGGGTTTCATATTATTATTTATATTCATTTCATGTAACACCTCTGGTTCTTCACACCCTCCACCGCATTGGACATCATAAAATCTTTCTTATATTTTAATAGCATAACCTCCTAAAATGTCAATAATATGAATTAGCTGTCCGGCAGAATAAGATAGCGGTTTCGTGAACGAGTCATTGATAGTGTCTTGATATGTTAATGCAGTGCATTTCATTTATCTGGGTTCATTCTGTATCAATCTTTTTCCGCTCCGTTTCAGAGGTTGCAATCCGTGAAATCTGAAAGGCTGAACCTGTACGTGACAGAACAAACTGTTTTGTATTGACTATATCTCTATTTTTCAATAGATTTTGCCCGTTTATTTCGTATTTTTTAAGAAAGTATAGAAGATGGAAAAAATAAAGGTCATGCTTGTCGATGATGAAGAGGAGTTTGTAACCACTCTCTCCGAGCGGATCGAGATGCGGAATTTCAGCTCATCGGTAGCTTTTACAGGTGAGCAGGCATTGTAGTTTGTTGACGACCAGGTGCCCGATGTCATGATCCTTGACCTTAAGATGCCGGGTATTGACGGTATGGAAGTTCTCCGAAGAGTTAAAAAAGCACATCCTAAAGTTCAGATTATTATCCTGACCGGACACGGATCGGAAAAAGACAGAAAAGAGGCTTTATCGCTGGGCGCTTTCGGATATCTGCAGAAACCGGTTAAGATAGACGAGCTTGTAAAACACATAATAAACGCACGTAAGGCAGCAGCAGAAAATAGCTGACCGTATAATCAAGGAGCGCCAAAGTCTTGCTGGTTGATGATGAGAAGGAATTTACTGAAACCCTGGCAGAGCGTCTTGCGGTAAGGGATTTTTATGTTAAAACCGCTATTACCGGCGATAAAGCTATTCAAATATAAAAGAAGAAGGTTTTGACGTTGTTCTATTTGAATTTTTTATGGCGGGCATTCCTGCGAGCATTATT
>CAZOEH010000117.1:0-8364 GCA_964578785.1 uncultured Desulfonema sp.
CCGCCACGAGATCTCTTCTCCGTCGAGGAGAAGGTCAGGAGGTATGAATCCAAGCTGGCTTATGATCCCGAATGCCGGCCTGTCAACATGCGAAGCAATACAAAGGCCGTTAAGTAAGTGTATTTTATCGACTATTTTGCTGACGCTAAGATTCGTAGCCCCTATAAGGAGTCGCTGATTTTCCCCGGAAACATCATCGTTTTCGTCGGCGATAATCTGATATCCGAACGTATCGGGGCTGTTTTCTCCCGGCAGATTTTCGTAAACATAATCCTGCATCAAAAGAGCCTGTTCCGGTGTTTCAAAGAATGATAAAATATGAACCTCCTCTTTTGAGCAGATCTCCATACCCGGTATGACGCGGATATCCCTGCCGTCTCCCGCCCTTATCACGGCTTCAATATTTTCGGCGGAGTTATGGTCGCAAATTCCGATAATGTCGAGATTCTTTTGAAGGCTTTTTTCAATAATTCTCTTCGGGCTCATTTCCCAGTCGCCGCAGGGAGAGAGACAGGAATGGATATGCATGTCGGCTTTGAACAGCTTCAAATCGGCACCATGGACGGCCTCGTCGTCTGAATTTCGATTTTTTTACGGGTACGGCTTTATGTAATTCCGGCGGAATAGATGATCCCCGCCAGGGTATATGCCGAGCCGGGCCAGAGAAGCAGGGGGATGCCTTCGCTTTCAGCCTTGCCGATTGTTTCCGTATCCGGCGTGTGTCCTCCTGTAATTACTATGCAGGCCATTTCGCGGAGAACCGCAACCGCGATTATGTTCTGATGGCTCTGTATCGTGAGCCATGCGCAGCCGTCCGGAGCATTCGCCATTACATCGCTCAGGAGGTCTCCGCAGTATCCTGATTTTACCAGACGCCCCAGACCTTTTTCTCCTGCGGCCGTTTTCAGTCCGAATTTATCAACCAGATCCTTAACTGTCAATTTTCACCACCCCTTCCAGGATATTCCGCCTGTTCCTATAAACAAACCGGTCATTTATTTTCAAGAATTTTATCGGTCTCGCGTTTACGCAGCATGATACAGTCATTCAACACAGCTTTGCCCATTACGACATCTTCCGCAAATGTCCTGCAATCGGGAGCGCCGCATGCTGCGCAGTCTTTCCCCTGTATCTGTTGCAGAATTTTTTCAATCTCTTTCAGCTGCTCTATCGATATGTGTTCTTTGTAAACTCCGAATATACGCTGAAGCTCATCCTGCGTCGTATCGGAGAGCCCCCATCCGTTTTCATACAGGAGAATTACCTTGTCGTGGGGGATAAGCCTTTCAAGGCCGAACTTTCTCAACATTTTGAGGAGGGTGTTTTTCGCAATGTATTTGTCGACGGCATTAAGAGCGCCTCCGATGCAACCTTCGGGGCATGTCCTGAATTCTATATATTCTATATCCTTGAAAAGGCCCAGCTCTATCTTTTCAAGATAGTTTATTGTTTCTCTCAACCCCGATACTGCAAGTGTTTTATCCGAATTTATACCGGCGATTTCTCCCCCTGAAATCCCCCATAGAAGGCAGTTCCCGCTGATATTCTGAGGCTCAGATTCCTCTCTTGAGGCTTTGATGCCGTTTTTTTTCATTTGATTCAACCGGCCGGTTATCTGGGCGTATACATCCATTATGCCCATGGTTCTGTCCACAAGAGAATTTTCCTGCGAGAAGGATGACCTGCTGGGCACCATCTTAGCCGGGCACGGAGTGAGATGGTATAAAATCACGGCATCTCTTTTTATTTTATACTCCCGGCTGATATTGGCTCTTGCTTCCTTAGCAAGAAGAGATATCGGTCTCATAATAGGAAGGATATGAGGCAGCAGGTTCGGGAACTGGTAAGCGATAAGCCTGATAACAACCGGGCAAACCGGTGATATAAGGGGCCATGGAGACTTTCCTGTGATTCTGTTCTCGGCGATATATTCTTCGGCGGCGTATAGAAACATTTCGATGTAATAGGAAAGATCCATCGCATGGTGAAAGCCGATTTTTTTAACAGCATTCAGAATATCATTCGGCATTACACCTTTAAACTGCGAGTAGAGCACCGGAGAAACGAGTGTGATTGATACTTTATCTTTTTGCAGAGCCTCAAGTTCATATGTTGTTGTGCTTATGGCGCCAGTCGGACAAACCCTCAAGCATTCCCCGCACCTGATGCAATTATCAGTAAGGCATGTTGGATTATCATTGTACAGACGGATCGCTTTGGTCGGGCACGCTTTGATGCAATTGGAGCACCCTGTGCAGATATCAGGGTTAAAGGTAACGTAATGTGATGAATGTGTAGTATCTGCTGAATCCGGCATAATTCAAACCTGTTTTAATATGTGGTTCTTCTCCCGATTCCACCCGATATCTCTCTGAAGTTTCTACAGGCGTTCATTATTGAGACAGCCCGTATCCCGGCGGGTTAAAATCTGAATTTAGGGAGATCCCCAATCAAACATGAAACTCCATATACACACGGGTTCCTTTTCCTTTTTCAGATTCGATATTTAACACATTGGAATTAGCCTTCATGTTGGGAAGTCCCATTCCCGCACCGAACCCCATCTCTCTATGCTCTTCGGTTGCGGTGGAATATCCCTTCTGCATGGCAAGTTCGATGTTTTCTATACCGTCGCCGTTGTCTGAAATATCGAGCATTACTTTTCCGGTATCAATTTCTACCGTCAGGATTCCGTCTCCGCCGTGCATGACGACATTCATCTCGCCTTCGTATCCGCAGATTGCAACACGGCGGATCAGTTTCGGATCCATGTTTAATGATTTGAGAATATTCTGAACCGTTATAGAGGCTTCGCCCGCTCTGACAAAGTCCCTTTTTTTAACATTAAGGCTTTTTTTAAAGGCCGTCATCAGAGATTCTCCCTTGTAAGGGGCAGCAGGGTTATAAAAAAGAATTGGATACATCCGGTAACGGAAAAAATAATATCCGAATAAAAAAATCCCGGACGGAATGAAATATCTACCTCATTCCGCTGAGTCCGGTTATTCCGTGCGCATGGAGCCTGCCGCATGATATAAACATTGAAAAAGGAGTCGTAAACAGGGGGATGCCTTCTATCCGTGCAAGATCTATTACAGCCTGGGGCGGAACTTTATTTCTTACAAAAACAATCGCTCCAACGCCGGCTACCGCCGCGGTTCTTACAGCCTGAACGGTTGTAAGTCCTGTGAGAAGAACACACCCCTCGGAGAGGCCCGCAAGGATGTCGCTCATGAGATCGCTGGCTCCGCATTTTTCGAATTTTCTGTCAAGATGGTCATTTCCGACAAGAATCGAAGCTTCAAGAATATCTTTGAGTTCAGAAAGTGTCATAAGTTTATAGAGATTCCTGTAGGGCTGTCCGGGTATAGCGGGAGTCCGCCTCCGGCGGATTGGCGAAGTCATAAATCCGATCCTGCTAAACGGCAAAACCGGTTACCTAAGCCAGCCCCTTAATCAGATGTTATGCAAAGCTCTTAAGCTGCCTCAAGAGTATGTTAAAAATATAATAAAGATAAAAAAGTGTCAACAGGTTATCTATTTAAACCTATGTTGAATTTCTTAAGTCTGTCACACAAACAAAGGTACTATACAAAATTTTACGACATCAACCAGCCCCTTGTCAGTGATTTTTAATTCAGGGATAACAGGCAGGGCAAGAAATGAGAGCGCCATGTAGGGATCGGAAAGGGTAGTGCCGAGAGAGCGCGCGGCTGAAAGAAGTTTTTCCAGCTCCCTGTCGATTGTTCCGACGGTTTCGTTTGACATCAACCCCGCAATCGGAAGGGGAAGAGCGCTGCGGATATTACCATCGCAAGCGGCCGCAAGACCGCCGCCCATTTCTATTACGGCATATGCAGCTGCTTTCATATCCTCATCATTTGTTCCGGCGACGATTATATTGTGGGAGTCGTGGGCGACGCTCGATGCAATCGCTCCCTTTTTGAGATTAAACCCTTTAACGAAACCTTTTCCGATATTGCCGGAGCCTTTATGCCTTTCAATAACCGCGATTTTCAGAATATCGTTTGATATATCCGGCACCGCCATGCCGTTTAAGACTTTTGCCGCGGTTAAATATTTACGGGTTATAATCTGATCCGGAATTAATTCTATTACCATGAGCCTGCCGGATGCGGCAGGTATGGCAAGATCGATGTCATTGGTTCCGGCATTAACCGAAGAAGTCACCGGTACCGGATCGGGTTTTCTGATCTTATGGTTAATTACTCCGTTTTCAGCAGCAAGAATTCCCTTTGAGTAGACCTGTTCTATGACAGGGTCGGATATATCGGAGAATATCAGAAGGTCGGCCTGTTTTCCGGGTGCAACAGCGCCTTTGTGAGCCAGGCCGAAATAGAGCGCCGGATTTATTGTCGCTATCCGTATGGCATTAACCGGGTCAAGACCTGATCTTACAGCCTCCCTGACCATTGAATCCATATGCCCTTTTTCAATAAGATCATGCGGGTGGCGGTCGTCCGTGCACCACATTATGCGGTTGAAGTTCTTTGCATTTACGAGAGGAAGAAGGTCGTGAAGATTCCTTGCGGCGGTTCCCTCCCTTATCATTATATGCATTCCGGATGAGAGCTTTTCTTTTGCTTCAGCGATTGTGGTGCATTCGTGATCGCTTGAAATTCCTGCTGCAATATAGGCATAGAGCTCTTTGCCTGATAGTCCCGGCGCATGACCGTCGACCGGTTTTTTGTGGGTTATTGAAGTTTCTATTTTGGCGAGCACTTCCGGATTCCTGAAAATAACGCCCGGAAAATTCATCATTTCGGCAAGCGCGACAAAGCGTTCATTTTTCATGAAGGGAATAAGATCGCCTGCGGACAGCTTAGCTCCTGCGGTTTCCATTTCAGTAGCGGGAACGCAGGACGGAAGAGTATAGTATATGTCCATCGGCTGGTTTTCGCTTGACTTAAGCATGTACTCTATCCCGTTTTTGCCGAGGACGTTTGCAATTTCATGAGGATTAGCAATAACGGATGTTTTGCCGTGCGGAAGAACGGCCCGGCAAAATTCCGTCACGCATGCCATGGAACTTTCAATATGGACATGGGAGTCGATAAAACCGGGGGCGACAAAGCGGCCTTCGAGATCGATGATCTTTTTGGCAGGATATGATCCGAATCCCGCGATAAATCCGCCGGCGACCGCTATATCGCCGGGTATGATCTCTCCCGAAAAAACATCTACGATACGGGCGTTTGTGAAAAGAATATCAGCTTTTTTTTCTCCCATAGAAGCCATTATCTTTGTTCCGATGTCCATATATGATCCTCTTTAAACCTTTGCAAAGGATGTATTTCGTGGCCTTTCCATTTATGGCGGTTATGCAAAGTTTTCCCTTTGAATCTGTGCTCCCAAAAGATTTACTTTGTCAAGAATACCATTTAAATCGAGAGAAAGAAGCTTTCTTTCACTTACTACAAGTCTTCCGGCAACAAGGACATCTCTGACATCCGAGCCTGTTGCAGAGTATACTATGTGCGAGACAGGGCTGTACATGGGAATTAAGTGGGGAGAGTTTGTATCTATTATTATTATATCCGCTTCTTTTCCTTTTTCAATGCTTCCTGTTTTATCTCCGAGCCCGATTGCTTCTGCGCCTCTTATGGTTGCCATCTGAAGTACGGTTTTGGCATCCATGACTGTAGGGTCGAGGAGAGAGGCCTTGTGAATCTTTGCAGCGACATCCATCTCCTTAAAGAGGTCCGGGTCGCTGTTGCTTGCACACCCGTCCGTTCCGAGCCCCACAGTGATTTTGCATTTAAGGAATTCCGGAACGGGAGCGATGCCCGATGCAAGCTTCATATTGCTCTGCGGATTGTGGGATATTTTGGAGCCGTGTCCGGATATTATCCGCATATCTTCCTTATCAACCCAAACGGAGTGAACCAGAAGGGTCATTTCATCAAGGATTCCCGCTCTTTCAAGATATTTTACCGGGGAGACGCCGTGCTTTGACATTACCATGTCAAATTCATTTTTTGTTTCGGCCGTATGAATCTGGAAAAGAAGTCCGTTTGACCGGGTTATCCGCTTTGCTTTTTTAAGGGTCGCTTCAGAGCAGGTGTAGGGTGAATGGCAGAAAACCGAAGGGCTGATCAAGTGTGATGTATTTCCCCATTTTTCAGCATACCGCCCGGCGTTTTTTATGTTATCGGCAGGATAAGGAACGCCGGGCGCCGGAAAATCTATGATTCCCTGTCCGAACACGCCACGGATACCGGCTTCAAGAGCTGCCTGTGCAACCTCGTCTTCATGGAAATAGCCGTCACAGCAGGTCGTAGTTCCCGACAGAAGCATTTCTGCGCAGCCGAGAAGCGAACCGAGCCTCACATTATCGGGGTTCATGTATTTTGCTTCAAGAGGGAAAATATACCTGTTGAGCCAGTCAAAGAGAGGAAGGTCGTCCGCAACTCCCCTCAGCAGAGTCATGGGAAGATGGGTGTGTGTATTTACAAGCCCAGGCATTATTATTCCGCCTTTTGCGTCGATAATATCCGCTGCTCCGGAAGGAAGGCAGTCCGCGGGTGCGGATGATACAGTTTCAATTATTCCGTCTTTGATGCAGATCAATCCGTCGTTTACCACATCAAAATTCCCGTTGGCCGTTACTACTGTTCCGTTATGAATTATTATGTCGTATTTCATGGTTAATATGATTCTGCTTTCTTTCTGCCGATATTTTTTGCTGATTCCATGACTTTAACGGCGATTTTTGAAATGTCGAGAGAGAGAAGTTTCCTCTCTTCCATGATCAATTTTCCGTTTATTACCGATGCTGTCACATCGCTTCCCCTTGCTGCATGTACAAGATGCGACACGGGGGAATAGACGGGCGTCAGATGCGGCTTGTGCGTGTCCAGAATGATTATATCGGCTTTTTTACCCGTCTCAAGCGAGCCTGTGATTCCGGAAAGACCGAGCGCTTCCGCGCTTCCGATGGTTGCCATCCTTAAAACCGATTTTGCGTCCATGACCGCAGGATCATTCGCATAAACCTTGCCGAGTTTTGCGGCCATGCTCATTTCATGAAAAAGATCAAGGTTGTTGTTGCTTGCGCAGCCGTCTGTTCCAAGCCCGACGCATACTCCCTTTTTTAACAGTTCAGGCACTGGCGCAATACCTGATGCCAGTTTCATGTTGCTTTCAGGATTATGCGCAACCTTGACATCATGTTTTTTCAGAAGCGCGATGTCCTCCTCCGTCAAGTGAACGCAGTGACATGCAAGAAGGTTGGGAGATAAGACGCCCAGACTTGCGAGAAACCCGGCCGGCGTAAGTCCGTATCTTTCTTTTATCCGGGAAACCTCGCTTCTGGTTTCGGAAACATGAATGACAAGCGGCAGCCTATATTTTTCAGCCAGCAGAGATGCTTTTTTAAGCAGATCGGGCGCGCACAGATACGGCGAGTGAGGTTCAACCGCGATATTTATAAGAGGGTCATCCCTGTATTTTTCAGCGAGCATTTCCGTGTAGAGAAAACCGTTTTCAAGAGAGCCGTAATTCGGGGAGGGGAAATCATAAAGCACCTCTCCGACAAGAGCGCGCATCCCGGCGTATTTTGCCGCCTGCGCGACATGATCTTCAAAAAGATACATATCGCAGAAACAGGTCGTGCCGGAAAGTATCATCTCCGCACAGGCGAGAAGTGCTCCGTCATATACTTTTTCAGAGGTCAGTCCTGCTTCAGCCGGGAAAATATGATCATTCAGCCACGTCATCAGGGGAAGATCATCAGCAAGACCACGGAATATGGACATTGAGGCGTGTGTGTGGGAGTTTATAAGGCCGGGCATTATTATTCCGCCTCTTGCATCAATTATCCTGGAGGCTTTAAATGCCGACAGTTCACTCTTTTTCCCGACCGCGGCAATATCTTCTCCCTTTACCGCCACTGAGCCGTTTTCTATCACGGAGTCTTCACCGTCCATAGTGATGACTGTTCCGTTTGTTACCAGAAGATCCGCTGACAGATTATTCATATAGATTCTTCTCCCGAACTCTCATTTGCGGGTTTTTCACCCGAACCCTTGAACCCTCGAATCCTACAGGATCAATAACTAATTTGGAGATGATCCTTATTTATGACCTTCCCCATGATTGATTCGATTTTACCGGTTGCTTTGCGGGCAGTATCAATTATCAGGTCAATTTCCGAAGGAGAAGGGTTATCGGGAGTGTGGATATTGGTGATTACTGAAAGCCCCAGAATCATCATACCCGCATGAACGCCGGCAATTACTTCCTGTACGGTTGAAAAGCCGACCGCGTCGGCTCCGATTGTTTTTAAAAACAGTGATTCGGCGGGTGTTTCAAGAGAAGGTCCCATAAGCCCTGCATAAACCC
>CAZOEH010000118.1:0-8330 GCA_964578785.1 uncultured Desulfonema sp.
CGGTCGAAGATTCCCCGAAGCTTGCTGCGGGGAGCTTCAAAAACCGGGGTCATTTTTCAATACCGACCCTGGCCGGAACACCTGCATGAAAATAATGTTTGATCTCTTTCATTTCGATTACTTCATCCGCTGATTCGATCATATCCGGATGAGCTTCCCGTCCGGTGACCACAACAGATACACCTTTTGCCCGATTGCGAATGGCGGCAAGAAAATCGCCGATTGAAAAGAGGTTATATTTAATGGCCACATTCGCTTCATCCAGAACAACGAGGTCGAAGGCATTGGTTTTCAAAATGGCCGCGACTCTTTCAAACCCTTTTTGCGCATCCATTCTATCCTCCGGGTGAGGCATACCCTCGATAAAGCGTCCGCGGCCGAATTGTTCCACCACGATCAGGTCATCGAGCCTTTTCAGCGCTTTGATCTCACTGTATTCGCCGCCTTTAATAAATTGGCCGATAAAAACTTTTTTCCCGGCGCCGGCTGCTTTGATGCATAAACTCAGGGCATAGGTGGTTTTGCCTTTGCCGTTACCGGTCAAAACCAGGAATTCTCCTGTCATATCGATCTCCCTTTCCTGTAGTCCAAATGATGGCTCAATTTTTTTGCTGATCTTCCCTGTTATCCGGGCTGAGCGTGTTTGTTCTTAGAAATCTGTCGGATATTTGGCATAGTACTGATTGTACCACTCTCTTGCTTCCATCACCTGGTCCATATGTTCCAACGGAACATCGTAAGGCATGTCGCAACCGGGTGCGAAGGTGTAGCCATGCTGACCTCCTGCAGCCAGACTGACAATAGCGTCCTCGCGAGGAGATAGAAGGCCAAGGCTTAAAGCAAGGGTCAACTTCAGGTTGCCTCCGAAGCCCACGCCGTATTTGCGGGCTATGTCGCGGACGAAATTCATGTTCATCTGTTCATCGACGGCAAATCCATGGGTGCCGATCTTGCAGACTTCCTCCATGACCTGAGTGGCGTCGCCGCAGATAAAGAAAGCTGATGTCAGACCGGCATCATGAATGATCTTGATTGCGGCCTGGCTGTTGGGGGTGACGTATTCGCGGAAGGTTGCGGCCTTGATCTGAGAGGCCACCGGATCCACGTTCACGATGATATCGCATCCCATTTCCGCATAAAATTCCGCGGATCTGGCGCCGACTTCACCGGCAAATTTGCAGACTTCCGCTACGAATTCCTTGTTTTTGTAGACATCGGTAAAAAGGCGTACACCCGCCAGGTGAGCCCCCAGCGACAAGGGCCCGCAAAAAAGCCCCATTAGCGCGCAGTCCAGGTCTTCCAACTGCGGTTTGACAATTTTGGCTGCCTTGAAAATAACCGGCCATCGACCGGAATCTTTGGTCGGAAGTTTAAGACCGGCTTCTTTTGGTGTTTTACTGGAGCATGGATGGGTCGTTACTGAAGGCACGTTGTCGGGCCACCATTTCAGATCGCATCCCACGGAATTAGCTTCCATCGACAGATCAAACAGCAACGGAATACCGTCGGCCTTATACCGCTTGGCAGTAGTCACAACGCCTTTGGCTAAGAGATTGGGATCCTGAAGAAATTTGTCTGCGGGTTCGTTGATTATATGGGCGCAATGCACTCCTGCATAAGGCACCCATGGCGCGTATTCGGTCCTTTTCCCGCGATATGCGTCCAGCAACATCTGTTTTGCCATAAGTGTAATCCCTGGATTACTCCAACAGAATAATCCCGTAATAGTTGAACACATCTGCCGTGTTGACTGCAACATGGGATGTGCCGCCAAGATTCCGCAGTGTTCCGATAACATCAATGGAAAAAGCTTCGATCATCGGCCGCTTTTCCTGAGGAAAATGACATGGATCGGGATATGCGCATTTCTTGCAGAGAGAACAGGCCCCGCTGACCAGCGCAAATGCCTTATAATATCCCTCTAAAAACAAAAGCCGCTCTGTGCTTACAACGCCTTTCCAGTACCGGACCATGCCCGCTCTTTTTCTACAGTTATCCAGATAAAAATCGGCGCATTTACGATGGCCGGTCAACAAAAGCGCTGTGGTGTATTCCGAGAGAATCGCGCGGACTTTTTCCGGTTCCGGGGTCGCCGGGGGGCAGCACCAGCTCGTTCCAAACTTGCTGCACCCATAGCGACATTTCAGGTTGACCCAGTCCTTAACAATAATTTTATCAACAGGAAACGGAAAGATCGCTGAGATACCGTGTTTCTGGCACTTTTTGAGAAGACGCCCCGTTAATGCGCTGGAAATTCCGCTGTTATTCCTGAATTCCACAATGTTATTCTTGATTTCCAAAGCGTGATCGCATTTCATGGATGCGCCTTTTCCTCATGATTTGAACCGCAATAGCGGGCGAATTCCCCGCAGACAGATGAAAAGTCCTTACGGTCGAAGATTCCCCTCAGCTTCCTGCGGGGAATCTTCAAATTGTATGACGACATCGCGCTTCAAAGCCAATCCTAACGCCGCTTCCGCAGCTTTGATTACAGCGACGGGAATGACACAGGACGGATGGCATCCGGCTTTTTCGGCGCTGACAAAAACCGGATTTCGGGTTAAGGGGAGAAAAACATCCCTGAATCCAATTTGAGTAATCAGCTCCGAAAGCCGCTGAATTAGTTTACACTCCGAGCCTTCAATGTCGATCTTCACCTTACGGGCTTCAAGCTTTCTGGCATATACGGCGCAGGCGAATCCGCAAATACCGGGATCCACCCGTACGCATGCCCCATCACCAGTATGTGTTATTTCTGTATTCACCAATTCTTCCTTACTCAGTGTCCATCCGGAAACAAAGCTCGGACACAAATGCGTTTCCAATCTGGAAATAGGCAATTTGGGGCAAGCTCAAGGAAATCAAGGGATTGCGCGGAGGCATACGCAATGTATGCCGCACAAGTAATCCCGCAGTTTGACACCGAGATCACACAAAAGGGCCATTTCCGGATGGAAACTACTTAGCATCTTTCATTCCCTGATAAAGAATTTCGGGCATCACAATCCCTTCCAGATGCGGAAACTGATCCGTCATATGCGGCAACTGCATGGCTTCCATGAATTCCCGCTCAAAAGTCGGCTCGACTGTCAGTTCAATATATTCCACGTTGCGGGAGCACCAGTTGGCTTCCATTCGTTTCTTTACATTTAAAAGCGCTGCACGGCAACCGTCGCCGGCGGCATTGCCGACGCCTTCAATTTTTCCGATTTCACAATCCGGGAAAAGGCCCATGGTAAGCGCCTTGGTCCTATCCACATGGGTCCCGAAGGCGCCTGCTATTTTGACGCGGTCGGCCTTTTCGATGCCCATCCGCTTAAACATAAGCTTGCAACCGGCATGAAGCGCGCCCTTGGCCAATTGAATCTGACGAATATCTTTCTGGGTGATCACGATGTCTTTATCGATAGAAGACTCCTCTTTAAACGCCAGAATAAATTCGGGTTGGCCGGTATCCGCATTCTTTCGGAACCGGGGATGGTCTTTGAGAAGTTTCTTGTTGAAAGCACCCGTTTTAGTGATGACGCCGGACGAATAGAGTTCCGCCAGAACGTCCAGAATACCCGATCCGCAAATCCCCTTTGCCTTCATTTCATGGGGTTCCGAGAATTTTCGCCAGGCATCACGGCCGATAACTTTGTAATTGACTTCAAAGGTGACGGGCTCGATATCGATGCGCTCGATAGCCCCCGGCGCGGCCCGCATGCCGAAGGAAAGCTGTGCGCCCTCCAGGGCTGGACCCGTGGCGCAGGAAGAGGAAATCAGTTTGTGGCGGTTGCCGAGCACGAGTTCGCCGTTGGTGCCGATGTCAATGATGAGCTGAATGTCATCACTCTTGTACGGTTCTTCACAGATCAGCACACCCACATTATCCGCTCCCACAAATCCTGCTTCATTGGGAAGCACGAACACATAGGTGGACGGGTTGACCTTGATGCCCAGATCACGAGCGCGAATGTCCATGCTGTGGTGGATCACCGGCCAGAAAGATATGGTGCATGGCCGTGTTGCCGCCAATGGTGATATCTTCGATATCTTCAATCTTAAGCCGCAAATATGTTTTGCCCTCTTCCGGCGCTTCGATAAATTCGTCAGGCCCTTCCTCCCCTTTTTTCTTTTTGACTTTTTTCAAAGGAGGATGGGTTTCGGTAACAGCCTTGGCAATCAACTCATTCAAGCCTTCGATGATGTCATCGGTCATGCGCTGAAGACCGTCGGGAGTGGTCATGTGAAAAGTGATCCTGGCCATGACATCTTCACCGTATTTACACTGGGGGTTCATCATCGAAGCCGTGTTGATAACCTCCTTGCTTGTAAGATCGCAAAGGTATCCGGCCACCGTGGTAGTGCCCACATCGATAGCGATACCATAGGCGTGTTCCACTCTGCCGGGTTGTACGCGAATGACCTCCTTCTCGTTCCAGATGCTGACCGTGACGCCATAGTTGCCGTCGCGCAAGGCGCCGGGAAGTTTTCGCAGGGTCTGGATATCCACTTCCAGAATCTCCGGCAGACCATATTCTCTGGCCAAAGCCTGGCAGATTCTTTCAAAGTCCCCTGTGCAGTCTTCAAAGGTCGGTTTAACCACCTGGACATAATAGAGTCTTACCGCCGGGTTCCAGTCGATCCTGATATCACGGGCGGCTTTGGAAACCACCTGCTTACCTGCGCGGGATTCTTCGGGTACGAATACCAGCAGATCGCCCTCAACCCTGGCCGTGCAGCCAAGGCGATAGCCTTTGGCCTGATTTTCAGCATTGATGAATTTAGACTCGACTTCAGGCTGCCAGGCGCTCGTATTCTTCATTCCTGAGATAACGCCGTATTTCTCAAAATTTCCTTCTTCAATTCGAATTATACATTTACCGCATACTTTTTTTTCGCCACAGAGAGCTTCAATATCCACGCCCAAAAGCCGGGAGGCCTCAATCAAGTTAATCCCCTTGGGAACTTCACCACGACGGCCGGAAGGCTGAAAAATCACCATAGCCTTGTTTTCATCCATTCACATATCTCCTCTATAAAAAGGGGGCAGGGGTTAGGGGCTAGAGTACAGGGTTTTTTTCCTGACCCCTGGCCCCTAACCTCTTCTTTCCTGTACCCTGTACCCTTATTTTTTGCTTGCCTGAAACTCGCGCAGACGTCCGATCATCTTGATGCCTTCGGAAACAGCGTTCCCTGCGGAGTCAGCGTAGCCGTCGGCGCCGAACAGATTCGCAATATCCTTGGTAACCGGAGCTCCGCCCAGCATGATGAGACATTCCGGATTTTTCTCTTTGATCATCGCAATAACTTTCTTCATGCCCAGCATGGTGGTGGTCATCATGGCGGACATGGCGACAACCTCGGAGTTGGTATCGAGCTGTTTTTCGACAAACTGTTCCAGCGGAACATCCCGACCCAGATCATGAACGCCCCATCCGGCGACGTCGAACATCATCTTCACAAGGTTTTTCCCGATGTCGTGAACGTCACCCTGAATGGAACCAATGACCACCTGGGCCTTCACCTCAGCATCTGTTTTCGGAATATGGGGCCGCAAAATGTCAAGACCCGCATAAAGAGCATCCGCACACATCAGAACTTCGGGAACAAAATACTCCTGGGTATCATAGAGACGGCCGACTTCTTCCATGCCGGCAGCAAGTCCGTTCATAACCGCTTCATACGGCGTGAGGGTATCCGGATTGTCCAGTACTTCCCGGGAGAGCTCTCTGCAAGCATCTTCATCGTACTCAACAACAGCTTCTGAAAGCGCTTTCATAAATTCTTCTTTTGACTTTGACATGTTAATTCCCTTTCCAGTTCATAAAAAATTGATAATAAGCAGATTGAGAAAATTGGTGCTTTTCTCAACCTTTATTTAATTAAAGCCGCCCGATCGCCGGCGAAGGTTTCCTGCCGTATTCCCTGGTGGTAT
Source organism: uncultured Desulfonema sp. (assembly GCA_964578785.1). Lineage (GTDB taxonomy): Bacteria > Desulfobacterota > Desulfobacteria > Desulfobacterales > RPRI01 > RPRI01. The sequence goes on from CAZOEH010000118.1 coordinate 5,921, forward strand.
TGACCCAGGCTTTGATGTTATCCATTTTCACGTCCGGCCACAGGTCGCAGCCCGGCCATACGGCATCCACACCATCATCAATGCATTTCTTCACAACCGTTTCGACATCCGCCGGATTTTCCATCTGAACCATCGTGCCGTATGGATCAAAATTACCCAGAACGATCACTTCGTTTCCGACCGCCGCCCGGGTTTTAGTGATCGTGTTTTTCTGATCAAAGGAAAGCGCATCTGCGCCGCACTGGTTCATCATAGGAACAATCAGATCCGTGCTTCCACAGATATGCAGGACCGCAGGCGTCTTCAGCGCGCTGAATATCCGGGTCAGGTTGGGCTGAATCAGCTGGTTCCACATTTTCGGGGAAAGAAGATCCGTTCCGGATCCCATTTCACGAATGTTCAGAAAATCCACACCAAGGCTTTCATAGTGTTTTATACTTTCAATCACGATATCGGTCATTTTCGTCAAAAAGGCTTCGACGGCTTCTTTGTTTTTCTTTGCACCCTTTAACAGGAGGCCGAGTTCGATGATCTGGCCGGCCAGCGTAAAGGGTCCCAACTGCCAGGCTCCGACAGCGAACCGCCCGTCTTTCAGGAGAATCTTGAATGCCTCATCCACCATGGGCATTCTGGCTCTCTTCATGAAATCGGCCGGGATATCGACTGCTTCTAGGGTTTCCCATTTATTCGGAACCGTTGGATAAAGAATGTCGGGTGAGTTTTCGTACAGCGTCAACCCGCGCCCAACAGCCTGTGCTACGGTTGCCATGTCATAGGGGATAACCACAGCGTCCAATCCGCACATCTCACTTGACTTCATAGCGGACCCGGCCAGAAGTTCGGCAGTCGTGTGTACTTGTGCGAATTTAACGCCCATCTCGTTTACCGCCTGGATAATCACCGTTCCCATACCGGAAAAAACAGGCATGGTATCGATGGGCTCTTTCTTAAAAAATTTTTGAATTCTTTCTTTAGACGTAAGTTCTGCCATGATAATTCCTTTCAAATTCTGTTGTATCGTTCAATAATCATATAAATATCTTACAGAGACTTGAGCTGCTCCGCAAATTCGGGAAAGAGCTTGAACAGCGGATGATTGGGATCAGCAGGAAGCCTCTTGGTCTCCGCATAGACGGCCGTGGCCAGAAATGCATCGGCCATGGCGACCGCCGGAATGATCCGGTTGGCGCCTGCCATGGGACCCGAGAAGATCATGTCATGGTACATAAATGCGGAAAGAGCTTCCAGTGCGGCATCGGCGGCAGCCCATCCTTTGAATCCCCACATTTCCCGGGCCTTTTTCCACATATAGGAACCGTTGGAGGGGGCAGAGGCGGTGGGAAATCCCCATTTTTCTTTAATCAGTTTGTTGGAAAGACCGCAAAGCGCGGTGGCAGGCCCGTTCATTACGGATGTATCGACAAAAATGCTTTCAAATTTGGCACCGACTTTTTCAATGGCATCTAATATCTTCTGCGTTCCGGTGATTCGTCCGGAAGGCATCTGGTCGGTCTGGTCAAAAGCAACCAGCAGAACGTGTTTGACGCCGATCTTTGCAATCTCCCTGATCTCGGTTTCCAGATCCTGTTCCCACACCGTCAGACTGTTGTAAAACATCCGGTCCAGAAGGCCTTTTTCTGCGCAGTAGGCCGCGCCTTCCAGTTTGGGTTTCATGACCCAGGCATCAATACAAAAAGCCATTGTCGTATTGGAAACCACGAAATCGATGAATCGCCTGAATTCTTCTCCTGTGTTGGCCACGATATCTGCCATGGCAGGAACACCGGTTTCCTTCCAGAGTTTTTCCTGTGTCTTTAACAGCACCGCCGCATTTATTTCGTTGAATCCTTCCTTGCGTTTACCTTCAAAAACCTTATCCCCCTTCTGGAAAATGGAAGAGCATACCACTGTGGGATATTCGCCTGGTTGTCCTCCAAATTTTACGCCGCCGATCTCACACACTTTCTGCTTTGTATCAAACTGGAACATTGATCACCTCCTGTAATTTTTATAACCAGGGCAGGTCCCCGGATGCAATTTTTATATTGGAATACAGGAAGTATTTTCATTTTACAATCGTCCAAAGGATGATTTTAAATAACTATTCAGGAGCCAGGAGCCAGAATTCAGAAGCCAGAATGAAAAGGATGCCCGCTAAAGATTTTCAAGATTTGATCATATGGCACAAGGCTCTCCGGAAAAATGTCGATAATATTTGATTGTGGCAAAAAACCTCGGTTATGGTGATGCCTCGCAGTTAATGCCCCAACTTGAAAAGGTGAGTAAGTTGCCAGAGGCATATTAACGCTTCTATTCTGAATTCTGGCTCCTGACTTCTGACTCCTGAATAGTTGCGATTTCAAATAAATACAATTTGGTTGAGTGTTCTTCCGGAGCACTATATTTCCGG
>CAZOEH010000119.1:0-5829 GCA_964578785.1 uncultured Desulfonema sp.
TAAAAAAATATTTATCAACACCGATTTTGTAGGGAACATCGAACCTTTTGGAGTCAATGTTTTCCGTTACAACGCAGGCGACATAGCTAAATATTCAAATCGCATCATATTATCAGGTGAAAAAGCCTTGTTCCTGATGAAATCATGGCCTGATAACATACGCCCTGAATGTAAAATGAAAAAGGAAAGCATAATATATGACACAATATGAATCGAACTTCCCCATTGCAGGCGGCGGGGGATTCCAATGCTGTTTATGTTTATTAAATCATGTATTTTAATGAAATTAAAAGGAGGAAAAAATGTTAGTCAAAAACTGGATGAGTAAAAAGGTAATAACAATCGATGAAAATGATTCCATGCAGGATGCAATAAATTTAACAAAGCAGCATAAAATAAACATGCTCCCGGTAATGAAAAAAGGAAAGCTTGTCGGGATTGTAACGGACCGCGATCTTAAAAAAGCATCAGCATCTGATGCTACAACTCTTGATGTTCACGAGCTTATGTATCTTATATCAAAAATCAAAATTAAAGATATCATGAGCAAAAAACCCTTAACCGTCCCGTTCGATTTCACAATAGAAGAAACCGCCTCGATGCTTCTTGAAAACAACATATCGGGAGCGCCGGTCGTTGATAAGGACAAACAGCTTGTCGGGGTTATAACTCAGGCCGATATTTTCAAGGTTATCCTTTCTCTTACGGGCATAGCTAAAAAGGGAATCCATTTCGGGTTCAGAGTCAAAGATCTCCCCGGCTCTATAAAAGAGGTTGCCGATATAATCAGAAATTACGGCGGCCGCATGGCAAGCATTCTCACCTCTTATGAAAAGGTTCAGCACGGATTCCGCAATGTTTATATCCGGGCATACGGAATTGACCGGTCAAAATTCAGAAATCTGCTGTCAGATCTGAAAATTAAAGCCGACCTGCTCTACTATGTTGATCATACTGAAAATAAACGGGAAATTTTTTGAAGGAGTGGTTATTATGCAGCCAGTTAAAAAAGTGCTCATTCCCATAGACGGTTCCGTGCAGTCTGTTTCTGCTGTCCGGTATGCTGGGAGCGTTTTTAAGCCTGAAGGAACTAAAATTGTCCTTCTTCATGTTGATTCGGAAATACCCGAATCCTTCTGGGATCTGGAAAAAAGCCCTGAATATCATTCAAAGCTTGCGCCTGTGAGAGCCTGGGCCACCCATCAGAAAAAAATCATAAATGCCTCAGTGAATAAAACCTGCAAAATTCTTTATACAGCAGGCTTCCCGCCTGATGCCGTGTCGGTCAAAATTGAGGGAAGAAAAGCAGGTATCGCACGTGATATTTTGAACGAAGCGGATACCGGTGGTTATAATGCGGTTGTAGTTGGACGAACCGGGAACAGCAATTTAAAAGATATTGTATTAGGAAGCGTGGCGAACAAACTGATAGGAAATCTGGTTGATATCCCTCTTGTTGTTGTCGGAGGCAAGCCGAATCCTAAAAAATTTCTTATAGCATTTGACGGATCAAAGGGATCCATGAAATGTGTCTCAAGCGCCGGTTCCATGCTGAACAATACGGATTGTGAAATAATGATATGTAATGTAATAAGATCAATCGGCACAACCAGGCAAGGTTTAAGCGAAGCCTCCTTCTCCGAAATAGTGACCGACTGGACCGAAATGAACAGGAAAAAAATCGAACCGGCTATTGAAGAAGCCAGAAGGAAACTTGTTTCCGCCGGTATTGCTTCATCAAAGATATCAGAGAAGATTCTTACCGAAAAATCAAGCAGAGCCGGCAGTATTCTTGTTGAGGCAAAAGAGGGTGGCTTTGGAACCATTGTGGTGGGAAGACGCGGTCTTTCCGCTGTTGACGAGTTCTTTATCGGAAGAGTGAGCAGGAAGATTCTGCATATGGCTAAAAAACTGGCTGTATGGGTGGTAAATTGAGGCCTCGTATTACTCCGATTTCGGGCCGACGTACATATTCGGTGTTGCCGTTTGGCAAGATCGGATTAAAGAATTTATAAACGGGAGTCCACCTGAGAATGACTCTATTCAGACCTGTACAACCCAAGTGGATATAAATCCACAAAGCTGTTATTCAGTCTCCGCCTGTGTGATCTCTGTCGACTATGCGGATACATTGTAACGTTACAATAAAGTTCCCCGGCGGAACGCATCAGCGCTTATTTCTGCCAACCCCTGATATAATTCTTCAAATATCTCGCAGATATGAAATTACAAAAAATATGCCAGCTAACTTCAAAATAATCGGGGATATCTCTAATTGCCTGATTTCATGTGTGTAGAGGCGTGTTTATTTCAATTTTAATCGGCGTGTGGGAGACATTTTCTGATAATTTTTAACCGGAGAATGTCGGTTTTTTTTCCAATGTGTAAAAATCTTATGCCTGTTTTTTATAATAAAAAAGGGAAAGATCTGAAGATCTTTCCCTTTAAAAATTATCAGATAACCCGGAATAAGCGGGTATATCGGGGTCAGGAGCCCGGAATAACCGGTACATTTCCGGCCATTTTATTATGGATCCTTATGCCGGTTACGGCATTTAAATGTTACTGTTACTTTTAAACAATTTAATATCTTGCCGCCCGGATTGCTTTTCCTGCAAGAGGACTATAAATCTTCATAATGGCAAATTTCATAACATCTACGGTCTTCATATTTACAACAATATCAAAAAGGATTTTATCGGCATTTTCCGGAATAACACAGGAATTTGACGAATCAAAGGCCAAATCAGGAAAGCCCTTGATAAGTTTCTTATGTTCCTTGTCGCTGAAAGGCACCTGTATAGCCTTTTTCCCGTCGATCATTTTAACTTGATTAGCCAACTCAACGCCTTCAATCTTTTTAAATCTTTCATCATCCAAAAAAATATTGATATTATAATCAGCCATGCAAACACCTCCCGTTTAAATTGCCTTTTTTCAGGCATTTTCTTGAATATGAAATTGCTCCCATCCCGTGCAAATTTTTACACGGTCAAACAATTTTACAACATATTAAAAAAGACGTGACTGCTATATTATGTTGCGGTTTTATTGTCAAGAAACTTATATTAATTCATTAAATACAGTTTGTTGCCTCTCGCCTTAATGCTTCATCATCTCTGAGTGCAGTCTTTTTGCCTGCAGGCAGAAAGCATCAAGTTTAGCCGATATGAGCTGCGGAAAGGGAGACCCGTCGCTTTCAATTGATAGAAACGGTAGGTTATCGGCATTGGAGAGAACTTTTCTGAGCCGTCTGTTCTCCGGCCCGGCTGCCAGTTTGCCTTCCCTGTTCATTATTTCGGTCAGTATCGCCTCTGAAAGCCTGTTCGGCATACACCCGAAAGGCCCTATCGCAATTACTCCGCAGGCATGGGAAGCTATCTCGGCTATAGCGCTTCCAACCGTCAGAACCGCTTCTCCTGTAAGCTTATCGGATATATAGGGCATGGCTGTTTTTACAATCGATTTAATATTTACAGGTTCGGCATGAACCAGTCCCGAATCCGATAATGCCTTCTTAATATTTTTTTCATATTTTCTCATGATCTTCTTTTTTAAGGCGAAAGAGAGTCTGTCACGACCCGACATTCTTGCATCGACAAGCTTTTTATCGACCAGATAATCGCAATAGTGGAGCCATTCGGCAACCGGAGAGCAAACAGTCGCAAATCCCATATCCGCAAGTTTTTCCGTAAGATCTTGTCTTGATATCGAGTCCCTCCGGACGAATATCTCGCCGACAAGAGAGATCCTTGGAACTTCATCCGGCGGAATTTTCATCGGAAGCGATTTAAATTTTTCGACGCTCTCTTTTATTTTTCTTCCCAAACCGCCGAAGTCTCCTTTCCCCAGTTCTCCCAGAATCAAACACCATTCCTTTTCAAAAAGATCCAGGGCGGGATCACGGTCAAGCGCGTTTGCCAGAATCATTGAACGTACATCCTCCATCACATCCGATATAACAACGCCCCACCAGCCTCTTCTGTGAAAATCGTTTCCCATACCCCCGTAAGAATTCTCGGAAGTAAGAGAGAACATGGCTACATCAGGAATTCCGAGCCTTGTAATAAGGTCTTCCATGAAGATATGGTATTGCCCGAACCTGCACGGGCCGGAAGAAGTCGGCATGAAATAAGCCAGAACCTCATCCTTCGATTTTCCGTTATTTATGTAATTGAGAAGCGTCCCGGTGGTAAGTATCAGAGGCAGGCACTCTTTACAGGAGGTGTTGGCACGGCCCAGCTTGAGAACAGCTTTATCCGCCGGAGGATGCGCCGCAACATTATAGCCTTTCCCTCTTAATACCGCCGAAAACGATTCGGTTGCAAGTCTGCCCATGGAAGGCAACAGCAGCTTGACGCGGGGATCGGTCAACGGCAGGGCATGGCCTGATGAGGTAATTACTCCGGGGACGCCGTTTTTAAGAGCTACTTTAGCCGGTACAAATCTTTTTTTTCTTCCCGCGATCTTTTTTTCAGAGATAAGCTGCCTGTAGGAATTGACGATATCGATAAAGGCTTCGATCCTAGTTTCCAATCCGGCATCGGCGGTATGACTGTCGAGTTCAAGGGTTAATGATGGTTTTTTACCCATAATATCCCTGAAGTATCCCAGGAGAAAAGAATCGGGACCGCAGGAAAAGTTGGTTATAAAGGTTCCGAACAACTGGGGGTGGCGTTCCGCAACATTCGCGGCTTTAAGGAGTAACTGTCCCATTCCCCAGTACATATGACGTTTGCTCTCTTCATTATCGAAATCGAGAAAATCAAACGGCAACACGCTGATGCCTCTCGACGCCAATTTTCGCGGTATTCCCATATGAGCTTCTTCGACAAAGCCGTTGTAAGGCCGGGCAAAAATCACTACACCGAATTTTTCAGGATCTTTTTCCAGTTCTTTCAAGGCTTCATTACCGATAGACTTCATCTCTTCAAAACATTTCTTCTGGGCCTCAGCCGCTGCAATAAATGCTTTTTCAGCAGATTTCCGGGGAATCCCCATAGATTTTGCAGTTTCAAGAAGTGGCTCTTTTGCGGATTCTATCCCTAGGGTAAGATCGATAAGAGGCGCTATGATTTTTACGCCCTTTTTCCTGAGCTCTTCGAGTCTTTTTCTGAATGTGGTTTGAAGATAAAAAGTTTCTCCCTGAACGAGAGGACAGACCTGCGAACTTCTATATCCGTTCGTAACCGGTACCGCTTTAAAATGAGGCAGAAAAATGAACCCGGGAGGGTCATCGCCTGAAATAAGAGACCAGAAAAATCCGTGCGCCTGCTCAACCGGATAACAAAACGCCGCATTTTTCTGATCCATTCCCTCTTGCGAAGGAGTCTTGGAAACTTCAGGTTCAAATCCGATCTCATGGAAAAAGGTTGAATATAAAGGATAGTAAGTATTGACAAGGAAGCTCCTGTTTATTCCTATCCGGCCTTTTAACCCGTTTTTTGATCCATTTAAGTGTGAAGCGGCATATTTTCCGAAAACAAGCTTCTGGCGAACATGGACAAGGTCAAGCTTATCGGCATCGCTTTTGATATTATGGCGCAGGTTATAGTAACGGTTGCAGGCTCCCCCGAACGGATATTTTTTATTCTCAAGTTCAATTACCGCTATGTCGCAGCGCCGGTCGCATTCGTTTTTTTCTCCCCTGCACGTGAACGCTTTTCCGTATCTGACCTCCCGTCCCGCAAGAGTTTTTAAATCGAAACACTTTTTTTGCATTATTCCCGTTTCGATTCTTCTTTTAACCTCCAGTGCCGCACCGAATGCTCCCATAAGGCCGGGCTCTGGAGGCACGACAATCGGTTTGCCGACCAAAGCAGCCATGGC
>CAZOEH010000119.1:5840-8326 GCA_964578785.1 uncultured Desulfonema sp.
AGCATACTCCTCCCTGCATGAAGACCTTCTCCCCTACGGGCCTGTTTCCCTTGACCCTGTTCGAATAATTCATGCAGATCGAATATACAAGGCCTGCAACTATATCTTCGTGTTTTAATCCTTCGTGAATGGCATTTTTAATATCAGAGGATATGAAGGCGGCGCATTGATCATTGAAATTCGGAGGCTTTGATCCTCTCAGGGCTACACCGGCTATATCTTCCATCTCTATCCCGAGAGTCTCATGAGCCGATTCTTCGAGAAATGAGCCTGTGCCGGCTGAACATGCCTCGTTCATGGCATAATCAGAAGGCACTGAATTGGTAATATATGTGTACTTTGCGTCCTGTCCCCCTATTTCAAATATCGTATCGACTTCCGGATCGAAATATACCGCCGCCGCCGCATGAGCTATTATTTCATTTATAATACCGTCCGTAAGCGCATGAAGCCCTGCAATCTGCCGGCCTGAACCGCACACGCCCAGCCCTTCGATTCTTATTTCCGAAAGAGGCGTCTTCTTTTCAATCACTCCGATTATCCGTTCATAACACTTTCTGGAAGCTCCCACCGGATCACCGTTCGTCCGCAGGTAAACAGATCCGAGTATCGCATCATCCCTGTTTCTCAAAAGAACCGCCTTGGTCGTCGTCGATCCCACATCAAGCCCGAAAGTGCAGATGTCGCCTGCTTTGATTTCACCTTCAGACATGGCCTTGAATTCCACCATATTTTCGAAGTCTATTAAAGGTAACAGCGTTTCAAAGGATATCGATTCATTTTTAAACAAAGCCTCCGTACAGGATAAGGGGAGCGTTTCGTGTTCAAGAGCCCATAATGCAGCCCCAAGCGCTTCAAAATAAGGAGCCTCTTTGGGAACGATAAGGCCCGGGATTTCCCGTTGCAGATATTCTATCATCATACTGTTACGGGTTGTTCCCCCGGTTATCATGATATTTTCTCTTTTCACCTTCTTTAAGAGCTCCAGGATCTTGTTTGCCATCATTTTACACAGTCCTGAAGTCACTCTGGCTTTGGGAATGCCCTTGTTGGTTGCATGTGTGCAATCCGATTTGCAGAAAACGGAGCAGCGGCCTGAAACGGAATGAGGCTCTTCCGACACTGCCCAGCCGGCCGCTTCTTCTATCGAAACATTCATTCTCCGAAGTTGCTGTAAAAAGAATTCACCCGTCCCTGAAGCGCATTTGTTTCCGGTAAAAACATTGGAAATTCTTCCGGCCCGGTTTAACACATAGACCATAAAAGTTTCACCGCCTGCGGAGACAATAGCCGGGGAGGAGATATCCGGGTGTTTCACAAACCCGTAAGCATATTCAACCGCTTCGGGTTCCGGGATAGTTGACAAATTAAGAAGCTTGTGAAACCTGCGGCCGGTTGAGGCTATCCCGTCGAAAGAATTTCCGGTCTGCTTGAATACGGAAAGGAGTGTGCGCCTGGGGTCGCCTTCGTGCGGGAGTGTTAAAAAACCTGCAAGCCTGGGGTTCTGAGATAAACAGGATGCACCCGTGCCGGGGCGTGACTCAGCTTCAAGCCAGACAGCTGAAATTGTTGAGGCGCCGAGGCATAGTCCGAGCGATTTTATTTTTTCAGTTCTGGACTTTTTCATAACATCTCTTGAGAGCTTTGCGTAACATCTCATTGGGACCCGGATTCCAGGGTACAATACGTCTGAGGCGGAGAGTATTTATTATATAATCCTCTTGGGATCACTAAATCTTCCCGAATTGATCCGTATATTTTATCTCTTGCGGCCCGAATATTCAAGAATCGAAACAATGACGGTAATAAGAAATGCCTGCAGAACCGTCAGAATCCCGTCTATGAGACGGGCGTTTCTCAGTGTAATTGCGCTTATGCCGAGAGTTGCACAAAGAAAGAAGATGAAAAAAACCACTTTTCTCCTGTCGCCGAAAACAGCAAGAAGGCGGTGATGAATATGATCGGTACCCACATAATCGATCCAATCCTGGAAATTTTTCACCTTGCCCGAGATTATGCGCTCTATGCTTATATAGGCCATATCGTAGATCAGAACCCAGAAGATGAGAATGGGAGTTGCAAAAGATACGATCGGATTGTTGTCCGCCCAGGCGGCCTTGATAGCCAGAGCCGACAGGACGAACCCGACGAAGGTGCTTCCGGCGTCGCCTAAGAAAATCGACGCGCGTTTATTCATACTGAAATTGAAAGGGAGGAAACCGAGACAGCTTCCCAGCATGGCGATTGCGATCCATCCCATGAACGGCTGATTGGTCTGAAAGGCAACAAGTCCAAGAAACAGGGAGATGATCGCGCTCACACCCGTAGCCAGGCCGTCCATGCCGTCTATGAAGTTCATGGCGTTGGTAAGACCCACTATCCAGATGATGGAAAGGGCGGCGTTCAGGAGATAGCCCCAGGTCGTTTGAATTGTAAAGAGATCGAGTATGATCCCGGAGCGGATCAGGATGATGACGACAACAACC
>CAZOEH010000120.1:0-8319 GCA_964578785.1 uncultured Desulfonema sp.
TACTTCCGGTTCAGCCGGTCAAACGCCAGGTGTTTGTGCTGGACACGAAGGTCAAGCCGGACGGGCCGCTGCCATTGACTGTTTTACCTTCAGGAATGTATTTCCGCACAGAAACCGGCGGCCTGATCCTTTTGGGAAAATCCATGCATGAGGACCCTGTGGGTTTCTCCTTTTCGTGGGATGACAAAAGATTTTACGAAATTTTATGGCCGGAGCTGGCCGAATTTGTTCCCGAATTTGAATCGCTGCGGTTGATCCGGGGATGGGCCGGTCTCTATGCGATGAACACCCTGGACGAGAATGCCATTTTAGGGGAATGGCCGGAACTTGAAGGCCTGTTTCTGGCCAATGGTTTTTCCGGGCACGGACTTCAGCAGGCGCCGGCAGTGGGACGTTACATCTCCGAATTGATTACCAAAAAATCCCATGCGCTTGATTTATCAATATTCACTCCGGTTCGGATACTGGAAAACAGGAAACTGAGCGAGAACGGCATCGTCTAATCCGAACTTCTTCAAAATGAAATTTGACCATTTGGATGGAATTCTTTCGGTTCAGCGGGCAATCAGTCCAAAGGCTTTTGCCTTAAAGCATGAATTGGCAAAATAAAAAAATAACGGGGCTCTGATGATGCGGCATAAAGAACAGAGTCATGGCTTTCTTTCAATCGACAATAAAAAGCGTCGCCCCGGATGCGGTGAATGAGCGATGTGGTTCGGCATTATCTGCAACCTGATAGCTCATGCCCGGTTTAAGAATAAACTTCCGGCCATCCTTAAGCTCGGTATGCAGCTCGCCATCGAGGCACAAAAGAATGTGTCCTTTCACGCACCAGTGGTCAGCCAGGTAATCCTGAGAATACTCGACCATGCGGACGCGGATACCGCCGAAATTTTGGGTGCGCCAGAAGGCTACGCCTGTTTCGCCCTTATGCTCGATCCGCTCTATTGATGCCCAGTCGGTTATTCCAAATGGTATTTCAGAAATTTGCATTATAATTTCTCCGAATGCCTGACGCACTAATCGCCGGCTGCAAACGGAGTACACGCAATATGCAATCCGGATGCTTTTGTATCGTCAGGTTCCACTATTTATTCCACGATTGAATTTCAATAATATTCCCTTCCGGGTCACGAAAATAGACAAATTTCAATATTCCAACATTTTCAATTTCCTTCTCGGTGACTTCCCCTAACAGTTCCGCGCCGTTACTCAAAGCTTTTTTTAAAATTGTTTCAACATCTCCGACTTCAAATGCAATATGCGTAAACCCGGTATAGTTTGCCATTACCGGAGTACCTTCATGTGTATCTTCGTATGAAAAAATTTCCAGAGTAGGCCCGTTCCCGCCATGACCGGGAAGCAATAAATGGACACCGGCCAATCTGGCCCCTTTTAAACCGGTAGCCTTGTCCAGCCAATCTCCCGAAAGATTACGCACAGGAGGTTTTACTCTGCAATTGAAAACAAGGATATAAAAATCTGATAAACGTTTCCAGTCTTTTGCGGCAATATTTGTATGGGCAAATCGCATATTTTACCTTTTCTTTTAAGTCTGACGATGTTTGGAAGGAACCACATTACTTATGGTTTGTCAATGAATTCTCAATGGTTTAAATGAAGCGGGGCTACAGCAGCATGATGAACCGGGACCGGGGTATGGATGGCTGGGTTTGAGCAGCCGATAACTGCAAGGCCGCTTTCGGCTGCCCGGGTTGTTGAATTTAATCTTAGAATAGCATAGATTGTTCAAGATTCTCTTCCTTATGCCAGGTCAATAAAACAGATTCGCATCGGCCCTGTTTTGATAATTATAACGTCTTTCCGTTTTCATTTTTAGTTCAGGGCGGCTGTTGGCCGGCCACGTTTCTATAAGGCACGGGGCTTTTTCTCCTGTGAAAACGAACTTCATTGAGTGTTTTGTCAGTGAACCCAGATTATATCTGAAAGTATTCAGCCCAAAGGGCTCGATAGAGCCGATGTAATCGGTTTGAATGATAATTTTATCTGTTTCTTTAAGACAATTACGCATTAATCCGAGAAGCTGAAGCGCGGAAGATCCGTCAAAATCTCCTGACAGTTTAATCAGTATATTTTTTTTATGCCGGTAAACCGATATGCCGAAATTCGATTCCAATTTTACCTCCATTTACTAATCAAGATCATATGCTCACAGACAGTTAAATCCGTCCGGCGTTTCCATATGATGTAAAAAAGAAAACTTATTAAAGGCCATAAATAGTACAACAAGTCACAAGCGAACAGTGCCTGAATCGTCCGCGGAAAATCTGATAACGTTAATACCGCCGGTATCAATCAGAAGCACCCAGATAAAAAGAAAACGTTTCACATTCCGAATAATTATTTGAGCATGCTGTTACACTGACTAAATTTGCCTGCAATTGGTTCAGTGTTTTACAATTATTTATACACTCAGGGAGCTTCTTCTCCAATCTGCATCCCCTGCATGGGCTTTTCCGGATGTAACCGATATCATGCTCAAGCTTATTTTGGCTTGTTATGCTCATTTTCATTTTCTCCTTTAATTTATAGAATAGCCTCTAAAGGTTTATGCTCCTTCAATATTCGACCGGAGCTGGGCAATTTGAAATCCCAGGCCGATACATTGCCTCCCGGACATGCACACGTCGGCGTCCTCAGGTTCCAGATGGGTTTTCAGCTTGTGACTTCCCTTTTTCAGATCTACTATCCAGGCTTTTTTTGCCTCATCATAGTCAACATTTACATCGATTCCGCATTTACCGATATCCGGATATAATTCTCTTATCTTTTTGCACAGTTCATTTTTATTATGCATGATATTATCCTTTCATTTTAAATATTGTGAAATCGGTTCTGGAATCTGCCGTTCAATAATAATCCTTCCGCTTCTGATACAAGATATTCTTCTGTTCAATTACCAGCACTGTTAACAGCATGTGCAAATGGCTTGCCAACCAATATTAATCAATCAAATATCTATAATTATCAAATAATATCAAATAATTATATAAAAACAGGAGAGGATGCGGGAGATAAGATTTAGAGATTTGACCTCAATATTTAGTGGTTCATCAACATTTTGAGGTCGACCTCAATTTTCAGTGGGTTATAAAGAAGTTGATTACTTACAAGGTAATACGGAAATAAAGTGGCTAAGGGGTGTTTACGGGGAGTACATTAACCTGTAATCGATATAATCGCAGGCTACTTTTACAGCATCTGATATCTCTTTTTTCCTGGGAAGTGTCTCTTCGAGCATGCCGATGAAGTTATTCTTTTTGATTAATTTGAATGACGGGATAAAATTTATATCGAAAACCCAGCTTACCTGGAGAAGTTTGAAATCATTCAGATTTTTCAAATCCTTCATTTTTGCGAATTCATGCCTTTGGATCGACTCAAGAACGTTTTCAGAAAAAGAAGGGGTGTCGTTAAGGCCGAGGGCAATAGCATCACCCGAACGCTTCTCCGTGAAATAATCCAGGAATACTTTCCAGATATCAAGTTTGTCTGCATCCCTTATGAGTTTCATGAAAAAAAGAGTCTTATCCTCTTCTCCTTCAGGAAGAAATGCCGCATTGTGCCATGCAATAGCCTTTGATATCATAAGTTTTTTATCTTTCGGAAATCCCGAAAAAACCTTATGGATCCCGAGCTGTCTCAATCCCAGCCTGGCATGGTTTTCCGAAAGAGCATCTACAAAAGTATGATAAAGTTCATACTGCCTGAACCTTCCAACATCATGGAACAACGCGATAATCTCAGCAAGGATCATATCTTCAGGAGAGATGCCGAGCTCTTCTCCTATCAATATTATATTGCCGCAAACCCGCTTTGTATGTTCTTCCTTAAGACGAACCGGGCGGTCGTATTCGGGGTCACCGGTATAAAAGCGCGAAACATAACCGGTAAACCAGCTTTTTAAAGAGTTTACATCATCCGCATTCATAGGAATTTTTTCTCTATAAAAGCGGCGAGGCCCTTTATATCATCAAGACCGAATCTCGGCACATTAAGATCAATATCGTCGTCAGTTACAAGGGCAATCAGGTTATTATCATCCCGGCAGAGCGGCTCTTTATGTCTTGCTTTTCTGAAGACCTCTATTTTTGGTTTATTTTCTCTCTTGTATCCTTCGGTTATGACAAGGTCCATATCTGAAAAATATCCGGATACGGAATCGAGAGTTCCTCCCCCGCCGTTTTTTATCATCGCTATGCTTTCGGGAGAAACGACTATAACCGTATCGGCCCCTGCAGCCTTGTGCCGGAAGCTGTCTTTTCCTTCTTTGTCGATTTCAAAACCATGCAGGGCATGCTTTATGGTTCCTACCCTGTAGCCCCTCTTCTTAAGCTCGGGAATCAGTTTTTCAATAAGGGTTGTTTTACCCGATTCCGATTTGCCTACAATTGAAATTATTGGTGTCATGTAAAAATGGTTCCTTATTGCTGTGAATCCACCTTTCTTTTATCCGTTACGCCCGCGCCAACATTGTCAGATAAACAGCGCCTGTGGCAGATATCCAGTATCAAAACTTCTGATCCGGTAATTTTATAGACGACCCTGTAATTGCCGACACGCAATTTCCAGTAACCCTTCAGGGTTTTCCGAAGAGGCTCACCGTAGTCCTGGGGAGCTGTCTGAAGTCTCTTTTCAATAGCAGTCCGGATTTGTGTCTTAACCTTCTCATCTAAAAGAGGCAAGTCAACTTTACAGATGTCGGGATGATAGTGTAACAGAAAGGACATTTTCTTATTCCCAGACCTGCTCATGGGTCAGCGCTTTATTGGGATCGAAGTTTTTTTCCCTTTTCTCCGCTAAAACAGCAAGAGAGGCGTCTTCCTGCAGTTCCAGGGACTCCTTTATCAAATCGCGGGCCAGCATGGACAGGGAAATACCTTTTTCTTCAGCGAGACCCTGCATGATACCATAAAGCGGCCGGTCGACGGAAATATTGATCCGGGGATTTTTTGTCGGCATAAATCGCACCTCCTTTATGAAAAAAGTGTAACACTTCTGTTACGTAAAAACAACTCATTAATATTTGATGTATTCATATCGGGAGCAGGAGAAAAGACAGCATAGAGGCAAGAAGGATGACTGCCTGGGCTGCGATCAGGGGGTTGGGGTCTTCGGGAGCGGAGATTGCGCGTTCTCTTGGAGTGACAAACTCATGCATTACCCGTGCAGTGTCGTCTTCCGGGAAGCCTCACGATACAGAATCTCTCATTCGTGAGCTATGCACCCTCCGCACGAACATTATATTAAAAAAGATAGAGCCGAAAACGAAATTCTCAGGATGCAGCTTTTTCGCTAGGCAGTGCAGCTCGGAAAGCATTGGATATTCTAAGACATGCAGACTTTTTTCATCTGCCAACATTTTTTCCTTGACAGAGGGGATTGAGATGTCTATCATCACCTACCGAATGATCGTTAGGTAAGCAAATCTTACTTGAAACTACCTGTGCATGGAGGATTGAGGCGACAATGAGCAGCACGAAAGACACAATCAAGAAAGTTTCCATTGATCTATTTTATAAGAAGGGTTACTTCGCCACGGGCATCAGCGACATTGCGAGGGCATCAGGAATACAGAAAGCCAGTGTCTACTACCACTATGCAAACAAGGAGGAGATCCTCTTTGATATTTTCAAAACGACGATAATGGATCTGGATGCCAACCTGGAAAAGTCATTGAAGGGGACAAAGGGCAATGAAGAGAAGGTCCGAGCGGCGATAAGAAGCCATGTCATTTTCCATATCGATCGTCAGAAGGAAGTATTTATCTCTGACAGCGAACTGAGGGGATTAACTGTAGACAACTTCAAGACCATCATCGATCTTCGAGACAGATACGAAAAGAAATTCCAGGCCCTGATCCGGGCAGGAATCAAAGAAGGTGTGTTTTCGAACCTGGACTATAAAGTAACTTCTTACGGAATGATCACGATGTGCACGGCCGTCTCAATATGGTTCAGGCCGTCAGGACGTCTCAATCAAGAGGATATCGCAAACATCTACGCGGAGTTTATCGTGAAGGGGCTGAAACGACGCAAATAACGTCCAACAATCCAGGGCTTCATCCAAATAAGGAGGTGAGACTCATACTGAAGAGCAAAGCGCCCGAGTGTCTTCGAACAATTTAACGCCATTGTGAAAGGAGAAAAGAGATGGGATCTTTAACTGGAAGAATGATGAAAGTGATTTGCCTGATGGCTATGACAGGATTCATGGTCGGTCTAACTGTAGGCGAGGTCCAAGCGAAGGATTACAAATGGAAGATCAGCCAGGGAATCGCTGAGGATCATCCTGCTGCTGCCCGTTGCAAGCAGTTCGCCAAACTGGTGGAAGAAAAATCGGGTGGCCGCATCAAAATGACCTATTTCCCATCAGGTGCTCTGGGGGATTGGATGGAGCAGATCGAAGCGAACCGGATGGGGACCATGGAGATCGGCCTCAACGCCGGGTCCACCTCTTATGACCCGCGAACCAACCTCATATTCATGCCCTATCTTTTCGCAACATGGGATGAAGCGAGGGCCGGTATCGGTTCAAAAGGATGGCTAACACCGATCTTTGATGAGCTTTACTCTGGAATTGGCCTTAAAGTCATAGGGATTTACCTGAATGCCTGGGACGGAATGGCTTTCACAAAGCGGATCAAGGATGTTGGCAAGACTCCCGCTAATTTCAAGGGCATCAAGATGCGCGTACCGCCCATTAGAATCTTTGAACTCTACGTTCCCACTCTGGGTTTCATATCCACGCCTATCGCCTACTCTGAAACCTTCACCGCTCTTCAGACCGGCATTGTGGATGCTCGCTCAGCCTGTCCGGCAGTTGAAGCATATGTGATGCGTGATGCGCTTTCCCACTGGGTAGCTACACGAGATGCATTTGAGTATTGGTTCCTGACCATCAACAAGAAATTGTGGGATGGACTGTCCGCTGCGGACAAGGCAATGCTGAGTGAAGTTGCAGACATCGTTATGAAAGAACAAGCCATCGCGGCAGAAAAAGATGAAAATGAATTTAAAAAGAAATTGGAAGCTGCTGGTGTCAAAGTCTATGAAGTCAGCCAGCAGGAATGGGAGGAATCTGCAAAAGTTGTCCGTGAAAAAGCCTGGCCAAAGATAGAAAACGATCTTTTGGGTTCTCTGCTCATGCAAAAGATCAAGGCGCATGCGACAAAGCTCTCAAAATAAGCATCTGAGGTCGATTCCGTATTTTCGTTTGTTGTGAAGAAGTCGCATTCGGGGGGCGGGGATCCTCGCCCGCCCCCCCAATACAATGAGGACATATACTATGACCTGGAACAGAGTAAAATCAATTTGCGGACATATAGACAACGCTCTCGACATATTATGGACCGCAGCCATTACAACTGGGGGGGTCATAATGACCCTGACAGTCATCCTTCAGGTTTTCCTCCGCTATATCTTTAAATATCCCCTTTTCGGACTGGAAGAACTCTCACGGTTTTTCGGCGTCTGGATTTATTTCTTAGGCGCCATCATCGGAACCCGACTTGATTCCCACGTCCAGGGTGATATTGCCGGGCTCTTATTCAAGACTTTTCGTTCAAAGGCAGCTCTGAAAACGGTTACTTCAATCTTGGGTGTTATTCTCTGTATATTGTTTACATACCATTCCGGTAAATATTCCTTCTGGCTCTATGAAACAGGGGAAAAAACAACCGGGTTATGGTGGCCCAGAATCACCAGTGTGGGAAGTATGTTGTTTGGTGCGATATTTATGACCCTTTACAGCATCGCAAATACAATCAAATACCTGGAACAATTCATCAGGGGACGACAATCGGATAACGGAGGCGCCTTATGACACTTGTATTGATTGTTATGGCTTTGGTTGTTTTTGTCATGCTGCTTGGGTTACCCGTAGGATTCTCATTTGGCCTCGGTGGCTTTGCCATGCTGTTTTTCACAGGGATGGATCCCAGGTTTGCCATGCCTGCTGCATTTCGTAATCTTGAATCCTATACGCTTCTTGCCCTTCCTCTGTTCATCATGGCCGGCGGGCTCATGAGAGACGCCGATATTTCCCGAAGGCTGATTGAATTCACAATGTCCTTCCTGGGCAGAATCAAGGGAGGTCTTGGGATGGTCTGTGTCGTCGCCTGTACGATATTCGGAGCCATTTCAGGGTCAGCATCGGCCGCAATTGCCGCTATCGGATCAATCGTCATACCTGAGATGGTCAAACAGGGTTACCCCCGCGGATATGCTGTGGGGTTGGTCGCAGCCTCCTCCATGCTCGCCTTACTTATTCCTCCGAGTATCCCGATGATCGTTTTTG
>CAZOEH010000121.1:0-8260 GCA_964578785.1 uncultured Desulfonema sp.
CTGTGCGTATTGCCGATGAAATATTCTCTTATCCTGTTTTCAAAAAGAGGCCCTTTCGATAATTCCACCCTGAGCCTTTTCAGATCTTCATCAAGATTGAGTATCCTTGACGGGTCTCCCCCGTGAAGCCTGCTTCCCGTAAATGAAAGCATTAGTTTTATTCCGTAAGGGTATGGGGTGTTAGTGATCTCCTTACGGTGAAACTCTATCTGGTGAATCGCCGATTCTATAAGTTCTTTATCTATTCCCTTCCCGGCCAGTTCCGACAGCGTTTCAAAGACCAGCTTTTCAATCGCTTCCGCATCAGATTCCCTGACATCCTTCAGGCCGCAGACAAACATCGTATCCCTGTTTCCGGGATCATATCCGGACGAATCGCAAAGAGATGAGCCGAGCCCGGAATCTATGAGCGCTTTACGCAGAGGAGAAGATGCATTCCCGAGAAGAATATGCTCCAGCAGCACAAGCACCAGAACCTCGAAAATATCGTTTATGTCCGCCGTCAGCCACGCTATGCAGACCTGGCTCTTTTTGAGGGGATCTTCATTTTTTGCAAGCGGGTAGTAATACCGGGTTCTTTTCGGTTCGCTCCACCGGGGATGAAGAGGTACTACAGTCCCGGGATCGGTTCGTTCAAATTTACTCAATACCTTTTCCTCTATGAAAGAAAGGCTTTCCCGCAAAGGGATATTTCCGTATGTATAGAAAAACGAATTGCTGGGATGATAATGGATACCGTGAAACCTTTTAAGATCATTATGGGTGAGGGACGGTATACGTGCGGGATCTCCTCCGGAATTGAAACTGTACGTGGTCAAAGGATAAAGCGCATTCAACACCGCCCGTGACAGAACCTGGTCGGGGGAGGACATCGCTCCCTTCATCTCGTTATAAACGATCCCCTTGTAAACGAGACCGGGTTCCTTTCCGTTTCCTGCGCCTTCTTCCAGTTCAATGCGATGTCCTTCCTGCCTGAAACCAAGTTCGTCCAGGAGCGGAAAAAAGGCGGCATCCAGATAGACTTCCATAAGGTTATAGAAGTCTTTTCTGTTCTGCGTGGAGAAAGGATACATTGTCCAGTCGGACGCGGTGAAAGCATTCATAAACGTATTAAGGCTTCTTTTGATCATGGAAAAGAAAGGGTCGCGCACCGGGAATTTCCGGGAGCCGCATAATACGGTGTGCTCAAGTATATGGGCAACTCCGGTTGAATCGGCAGGCACGGTTTTGAAAGCAACGCAAAAGGTGTTCTCCCTGTCATTATTGCTTATGTGGATATGCCCGGCGCCTGTGGCCGTATGTTCAAGCTCATAGTAAAACGAGCTTATTTCATGAAGCCGTACAATACGCTTCAAGCTATAGCCTGAAAGCTTCTCTCCCTCAAATATATTTTCATTATTACTGTCTGTAGTATTCTTCATTTAAAATTCCGGTTTGCTGTTTGTATATTAGGCTGAAGGTTTTTAGACTGAAGACTGTTAGCAACTTCAGTCGTCAGTCTTCTTAACATTCCTATTCACTATTCACGATTAACTGCCACTTGATCTCTGTCTCCTGATCCCTGTTCCCTGACCCCTGATCCCCGATACTATACCGCAACGTATGTTCCCCTGCTCTTTCTTTTTATCTTCCCGAACTTGTTGAGCCTGAATATGATGTTCCGGATTTTCTTCTCGCTGAAACCCGTTTTTGCCTGAATTTCGGAAAAACCCGCTCCGTGATCAAAACTCTTTATCACTCCGAACACGATTTCAAATGCCGTTTTAACCTGCTTTTCCCCTGAGGATACCGCTCTCCCCTGGAGGGCGGATGCCCGCCTTGATTTTGAAGGCATACATGCATTTTTAATCAGTGCCTCCAGATTATCAATCCTGGCAGCGATCTTTTGAATATCTTTCCTCGACGGGATATCATAATTCATCATAAAAAATTTGACCATAGCATCAAAGCTGATCGATTTTCCCCTTTTTTTAACCATGCGCCCTCCTTTTCCGGTCATGGATCATATTCTGAACGAACAATATAATAACGGGAAATATTGGTGCAAAACTAATTGATAAAACTATTAAAGTCAAGCTTCATCAGATTGGAGCCTCTGCATAACATTGAAACACAGGTGCTGGTGCAAAGTTCTCTCTTTGTTGACAATCAGGGAGATATTCTTATTTTTTACAAAGGTTACCTGTAAAACGGCAGGGATCGTCGCTTCAGCCGGTGTCCTGATCAGATTTTACGCAAAGCTCTCAAATTTCAGCCGATCGGCGATTTTTCCTGAGATACAAGACCACGGCAATAAATGCTCTTGTTTAAGGCGCTGGTTTTGATGTAAATGATATACTCTAATAACAATTTTATTTTTTTTGTTTTTTAAAGAAAAAGCAGTTGTAATTATGAATCTAAAACAAAAATGTATCGGATTTGCCGAACGGATAAAAAAAATCAAAGGAGATCCGAATTTTATAGCAGGAGGGATGGCTATCGGAATTTTTGTCGGGATCACCCCGACCTTCCCTTTTCATACGGCAATCGCAATAGCTCTGGCTTATATCCTTCGGGCAAGCAAGGCTGCCGCCGCGATAGGCGTATGGATCGGAAATCCACTTACCATTCCTTTCATATATCTGGGGAGTTATAAAACCGGCGCCCTTATCCTCGGCACATCATTACCTTATGACGTTAAATTCACGACATTCTCCGAATTGACAAAGCTGGGATTAAAAGCAACTTTTGCCTTGTTAACCGGCGGAGTAATAATCGGAATTCCGTTTGCCGCAGCCTCGTATTTGATCACACGGCGCCTGGTAAAAAAATTCCGCTCACGCAGAAGATTGCTGATGAATCAACCGGAAATTCCTGCTTCATGACATCGCCAAGAACGCTCCTTTCGACATGGACTCTTTCTCCCAAAAAACAGTACGGCCAGAATTTTCTCTCCGATCCGAAAACGGCTGAAATGATCGTCTCCCGTTCCTTTATTTCGAAAGAAGATATTCTTCTTGAAATAGGAGCCGGCCTCGGAGCCTTAACCGTTCCGCTTGCCCTCGCCTCGGAAAAAGTATACGCGGTCGAAAAGGACGTGAATCTTTTACCCCTCTTGAAAAGCGAGCTGAACGCAAAAAATATCGACAATGTCATTATAGTAAACGAAAATATCCTGGAGACGGATATTGACGGCATAGCGGCAAAACACGGCCGTAAATTAACCGTTATCGGGAATCTCCCTTATAATATCTCATCCCAGGTTCTGGTAAAGCTCATTAATCAGAGAAGCTGCATAAGCCGCGCCGTACTGATGTTCCAGAAGGAGCTGTCGGAAAGAATATGCGCAATGCCGGGCGGCAAAGATTACGGCCGGATATCCGTCATGCTCAGGTATTGCGCCGATATCGTAAAAATCGCCGACATTAAATCAGCTCTCTTTTTCCCGAAGCCCAGGATAGATTCCCAGATCATAGAAATAAGATTCAGGGAGAGTCCGGCTTTTCCGGCCCACGACGAGAAGTTTCTTTTCAGGGTAATAAAGGCGGCATTCGGTAAAAGGCGCAAAACCCTCAAAAACTCCCTTTCAGGAAGCGAGCTTGAAATAGACGCAAACACCGCTCTTTCGGCCTTAAACAGCGCCGGGATCGATCCTGCGCGGCGCGCCGAAACCCTTGCTGTAGAAGAATTCGTAAGGTTGAGCAATGCCGTTATGAAAAATACAGGGTAGAAAAAGTCTTCAATAAGGTTTATAGCACTTGTCAGAATAATATTCCGATTGGAGCGATTAATCAGAATATCGAATATCGTACATAGTACATCGAAATTCGATGTGCGATGTTCGATGTCCGAACGAAGGAGTAAGATATGACTTTCTGGAATTTGGACATATTGAAATTGGAAGAGTTCAGACCCGGTATCATGAGTAAGGCGGAAAGCGGAAACAACCTGATCATGGCTTGCATGGAAATAAGTCCGGGAAAAGAGGATACCGGACACAAACATCCCTTCGACCAGTGCGGTATCATCATAGATGGTCAATTAGAAATGTTCATAGATGAAGAACACAAGCTGCTTAGCGCCAATGAATCCTATTTTATACCATCAGGCAAACAACACGGCTGGAAAACTTTTGATAAGCCTGTAAAGATCCTGGACATATCATTAAAACAACCCCCGAAATGAGTCGATAGGGGTTTTGTAGGTAATACTTATATATTTATGATGTCTTTCTCTATTGAAGGATAGATATCATCTATCTTTTTTTGAACAGCCATTGTATTCTTCAGAGCTGTCACAATCCGACAATACAGTTTTATTTCTTCCAGAGATAACGTTCTGCCTTTGCGGTCCTTAAGCCATTTATCACAAACCTGATAGCCGCCAATCCGATAGCTCCATACATCGGGTGTTATCCTCTCGAAATACTGGCCGTTGTTGATGTAAAGAAGTCCCGTTTCATCATACCTCGGTTTCTCGACTCTGTTGTCTCCTTTTCCCTGAAATTTTACAATCGGAGAATCAAGTTCCGGTGATTTAAGCAGGTGCAGATCAACAAGTCTGTTGCCGTATTCTGACATTTTATCGAACAACTTATAGTCGTTTGTAAACGGCACTCTCGGAAAGTCTATCTTGAGGAATTCCGAATATTTTTTCCTGTATATTTCAGAATATAGAACAGCATAAATGTAATAGAAAATCTGCTCAGGCTCAGGCAGCTTTTTGAATCTTCCTGATAAGCTATCGACAAAGCCGGCTGATAAATTAGGTTTTTTCGCTCCATAATCGGCCTCCGGTTCAAAAAGCATCATCGTGCTGCCGAAAGAGTTTTTCTTGGGCCTATTTTTTTCCCGGTAAGAATAGAGGGGGAAAACATAACCGGTTCCAAATTGCCCGGCCAGATCAATAAAATTATAATTCACCATATCGACTGTAACGAATACATGTCTGAATTCTCTAAGAACCTGTCTTGAAACCATAAGACCAAGATTTTCATGGAGCAGATGCTGCATTATCTCATGCCTGTCTCTATCAATTAATTCTGACCTGTAGCAGATATATCTCCTGTCAAACGGACGATATGAAAACGGCAGGATAGATGTTTTCCAGTTTTCTTTCTTCAGCTTCTCTCTGATGGTTTTCAGTTTAAAATCATTGGTGTCTTTCAGGTTCAGAGACAGGGCAACAATATCGTCAGGCAAATTACTTACAAATGTTCTCATTCTTTGTTTGATTTCTTCTTCTGTAAATCCAACGACAAGATGGTCTCTATGGGTTTTTATCCCGCTTGAATATTTGTCGAATATTTCAGTAATAGATACAAATTGATCATATTCGGACTTTTGCGAAAAATCTTTCTCCACAAAAAAATATTGCGGTTCCACCGGTTTCAGCTCGCGCCATTTTGTCGTGCTGACGTCAAAGGCATTTAAATAGCTGTATTTATCTTCTCTCAAGCCATAAACATCTTGATAAAAAACCTTAGAGATTGATCCTCTTCGCCTTCCTCTGCCGGGTAGCGGAGATGGGTTTTTGATAAACAATGCAATTGATACGCCCTGCTGTATATCAAAGACGTTTTCATCTTTGCCGCCACCAGGGGTTTTTTCCCCTATACGGCTATTTCCGTGCAGGTTCAAAATATAGATTTCATCGAAGCTTTCAAACAATTTCTTTCTCATGCCCCTGTGGATCAAGCCTGATAGATAGGAATTATTGGTAATCATCCCGATGAGGCCCTTCCCGTCACGGGTAATCTTCCAGTGCGCAAAACGGATAAACTTTATATAATCATCCGAAAGAGGCTGAATGTTTCTTTCGCTTCGAACATCCTCTTTGTAGACATTCATCTCACGTTCAATAAAATCCGATTTATTAACGGAACTTACCGAATAAGGCGGATTTCCCAATATCACCAGTATGGGCTGCTCTTTCTTCACTTTTCCGGCCAGGTGGCTCTCTTCGGACAGGGAAGCCATGCCCGGGAGTTCTGTCTGCGCAAGTTCTTCCATTTCAAGAGTGTTGGTAAGGTATAGTTTTACCCTGTCATCCTTTCGTAATTTGTATCCTAATTCTTCAAGCAGAAAGGACATCTTTAAATGTCCAACAGCATAAGGAGCCATCATCAATTCAAAGGCATAGAAGTTTTTCAGGATATGGTCTTTTATAAAGTTTTTTTTGCCTCCCTCTCCATATTTAATTACAAACTCATCAACTGCAAGTTTAGCCGTCTCTGCTAAAAAAGTAAGAGTCCCCGCTGCAGGGTCTAAGACCGTTACATTCTTGTTTGCAAAGCCATCAGGTTTATTAAACTGTTCTTTAAGAATGCTGTGTAATGAACGGACAATGTATGACACAACAGGTTCGGGAGTGTAATATACTCCTCTCATCTCTCTTGTCTTCGGGTCATACTCGGATAGAAATGTTTCATAGAAATGGATTATGGGGTCTTTGCCTTTGCCCTCATGGAAAAACTGATGCAGCAGTTTGTTTGTGTCCGTCACAGACAGAATTTCAGATATATCATCGATAATCCATTCCATCTGTTGAGGAAGCGAACCTAAGGAAACAAACTGAAAGACATCCCTGAGTATTCCTGTTGTCTGAGGAATATTGTCATAGGCAAGCTTCCTGTTGAACCCGTTCCCGGAACGTGTCCGGGCGGCAAACAGACCGTAGGTTATAGTCTGTGCATAGAGATCCGAAAACTCATCCTCCGTAAGACTGGTGATAAGATAATCCCTGAAAGCTTTATAAAAGCCTCTGATAAATCCCTTTTCGGTTTGTTCCTCTTCCCTCAGCTCCTGTGCTATGACCTCATCCTTCAGAAAGCGAGTCCTTTTGGCAAGTTCTACAGCAAGGGTTTTTGCATCATGAACTTTCGGTAAAGAAAAGGAAAAATACTTTTCAAGCAATCTGAAAAAAGCATCCTCTTTTTCAACCGGAGGAACTTTCTCCAACTGATAAACTATAAAAGGCCTTCCGATCTGAACACTTTCAACGAAAGTACCGTTGATATAAAGCCTGAATTCAAAAAAATTGGTTAAAATCAGATTGGGAAATGTGGAGAGATATCTTTTTATCTGGCCGGATGATTCAATTGCGGCAAGATTATGAACGGAAATATCTTTTGCTTCAATATAGCCGATTATGTGCTGCCTGCCGTCCCATATTCTGAAGTCGGGATTTCCGGCTTCGGTCTTTTTCGGCAGGACCGTCACGTGGATGTTCTTTTTACCCGCGCTTTCCGCATAGTCATTAAGCAGGCATTCGAGCGCAGAGTAATAGCTTTCCTCTCTCGCATCACCCTGCATGTAGATTGCGTGCAGCCGTTTGAGATATGCTTTAAGCATGTTCCATGTCCTCTGTTATGTATGCCAGGGATCGGATAATAAATTATGCCAGCAGTTATTTCCCTGTCTATACTATCGTGAGTTTTAAAACAAGATTTAAAGCATCAGAGATGTTTCGGTGTCAGCATGTTTTTTCCTGCCAGGTAAAGCAAGAAAACTCTTCGGATTTCCCGGACATTATAACAGTTCGTGAATGGTACAACCCATAATGGTTCACCATCGAAACAGCTGGTTATGATGGCTATTTTTTGCATAATGAGGAGCCGGGGCTGCCGCCGATACCGGTACGCGACCGGGTTCGCGGGCCGGCAGCGTTTCCCGATCTCCAGTCTCTCGGCTCTTCTATTTCTGAGAGCAGATCAAGTTTATTCTGTCTGGAGAGCCGCTCAATTATCTGAACCCATGCGCAAGGAATATCAGGGCTTACTTCGCAGTTCCTTCCGTTGGTGCCTCCGCATGGTCCGTGCAGCAGGCTCTTGGAGCATCGGACAATCGGGCATATGCCGCCGGTATAAGTTAAAAGACAGTTGCCGCAACCCAGGCACATTTCCCGCCAGACTCCCGGCTGAAACGATGCCCCTAAAAAGGTTGTATTCAGCGCGGGGAGAACCGGCAGGGGATCAAGGGCTTCGGCCATGGTCTGGACTCCGGCGCCGCAGGCCAGAGATAGCACGGCATCAGTTCCCGCCGGAACTTCGTGGTAGGCTTTGATGAGATCCAGTTCGCATTGTCTTAGAATGCAGTCCACCTCAACGGCAGGCGGAGAATTATCATAGTGCACTTTGCGTTTGAGCTCCTGTGCAAGCATTTGCGCTTCACGATCTCCGCCGGAAAGGCATACGGAAACGCAGCTTCCGCAGCCGACAACCAGAATTTTTTCATATCCGGAAATTGAAGCCACGATTTCTTCTATTGGTTTGATATCTCCG
>CAZOEH010000122.1:0-488 GCA_964578785.1 uncultured Desulfonema sp.
ATGAGCTTTTTGGGGATTTTTAAATCACTTCGCTAAATCACAAGAAGGTTTGGGCTAACGCCCTCAAAGCCTTGTGATTTTTAACGCTATAGTGATTTAAAAATCTATTTCCCAAAAATCTCAAATCCGTTCGCATATGACTCCCAACTAGTTAATCAAATTATAATCGATTATTTTAAAATTTTTCGCGAAAGAAGGACGCCCTCTATAAAAGGATCTATTGCTCCGTCAAGAACACTGCTCACATTTCCCGTTTCAATGTTAGTCCTGTGATCTTTTATCATCTGATACGGGTGCAGCACGTATGACCTTATCTGGCTTCCCCAGGCAATCTCCTCCTTGCCGTCATGCATCTCCTGAAGTTTGTCATCCTGCTTCTGCTTCTCAAGCTGATACATGCGGGATTTAAGAACGGACATCGCCATCTCCTTGTTTCTGTGCTGGGATCTCTCCTGCTGGCACTGAACGACTATTCCTGTCGGAAGGTG
>CAZOEH010000122.1:498-3388 GCA_964578785.1 uncultured Desulfonema sp.
CGCCGCTCGCTCTGAATACATCTATTCTAAGGTCTTTTTCATCGACAGCTACTTCTATATCATTGTCGAGTTCGGGATATACGAATACCGAAGCAAAGGAGGTATGTCTTTTTCCGTTTGCATTGAAAGGGGAGATTCTTACGAGGCGGTGAACTCCTTTCTCGGTTTTCAGATATCCGTAGGCATATTCTCCTTCGGCGGTGAAGGTCACGCTTTTGATTCCAGCCTCATCACCGGGCTGAAAATCGACCAGAGTAAACTTAAAGCCTTTTCTTTCTACCCATCTCGCGTACATCCTGAAAAGTTTCTCAGCCCAGTCCTGAGCCTCTGTTCCCCCGGCCCCGGCGTTGATCGAAACGATTGCGTTGTTCTGATCATCTTCACCGTCGAGCATTAGATCAAGGGAGTATTTTTTTATTTTTTCACTGAGCTTCTGTAGCTGGCTGGAGACTTCTTCCATGGTTTTTGAGTCGGATTCTTCAATCGCCAGATTAAACAGGATTTCGCTTTCTTCATAGTCGGTGGTTAGTTTTCTGAAAGTCTCTACCTTTCCAGACAGGAGCCTTCTTTCCTTAAGTAGCGGCGTTGCCTTTTCATGGCTTTCCCAGAAATTATCCTTCGATATCAGAAATTCTATCTCTTTTAATCTTTTCTCTTTGTTATCGAAGTCAAAGATAGTCTTTCAGTTCTGCTAATTTCTGGCCCATTTCCTTAATATTTTGTTTTAAATCTATAGACATTGTATGATCCTCCCTATTTCTCAAATTATTCAGGACGCAGATTTCCGCCGATACCCGCAGATCGGTTATTCCTTTATATTAAAATCCTGGCAATCTGCGTTTATCTGCGTCCCTGAAGAAAGTTTCTATGCTGTCAAATTATCATCTCTTACGGCTTTTTACAAGAAATACCAGTGCCGATACAGCAAGGCAGGCAAGCGCGAAAAGATCTCCGAATCGGGTGTAAAAAGTCAGCTCCTTTAAAACAGGGACTCTTTTTGTCATAACAGCGTCTTCAAAAAGAGGCGTTGAGCCGATTATCCTGCCTGCCGGATCGATAAAGCCGCTTATTCCCGTGTTGGCTGCTCTTACTAAAGCACGTCTGTTTTCAACCGCCCTGAATACCGCCATGGAAAAATGCTGATGCGGCGCACCGGTTCGCCCGTACCATGCGTCGTTTGTCATGTTGACAAGCAGGCCGGCGCCGTTTATTACCTCGGCCCTCGAGAGATATGGGAAAATCAATTCATAACATATCAGAACACCGATGCTGTGTCCGTTGATTCCGACCGTGCTGCCTTTTCTGCCGGAAGAGAAATCTCCCACCTGTTCAACCATTTTTCCGAGAAACGGCAGCCATCTTTTTAAAGGCACATATTCGCCGAAAGGAACAAGATGAACCTTGTCGTATTTTCCGGTGACCTTCCCGTCCGGGCCGAGCATATATGCGCTGTTGTAAAATTCAATATTTTCCCTGCCCCTTACGAATGAAGGGCTTCCGATTAAAAAACCGGTATCTGTTTCGGCAATTCCGTTTTGTACTTTTTTTGTAAGGCCCGTATCATACAGAAAATAAAACGGTGCCGCCGTTTCCGGCCATACTATAAGGCCGGGTTTTTCCGCTGCAGCCGCACGGGACAGCTTTAAATATTTTTTTACCGTCGCATACTGAAATGCAGGGTCCCATTTTTCGGACTGGCTTATGTTTCCCTGTATAACCGAAATCGTTATTCCTGGCGCATCCGAAACAGCCCTGTCCGTATTTTGAATCCGGATTTTCCCGTAATACCCGAAGCCTGCAAGCACAAATATGAATACAAGCAACGATATTGCAGCATGATTTATTGAAATCTTTTTTTCATGCCACTCTTTTCCTGTTACATATAAAAATCCGATAAAAAAAGCGGAATTCGACAAGGCGAGGAGAAAAGATATTCCATAAGGACCGAGTATATCAGAAATCTGTATGATGCGCAGTGAGTTATACTGGGAATAAGCGATCAGTTCCCATGGAAAACCTGTAAAA
Source organism: uncultured Desulfonema sp. (assembly GCA_964578785.1). Lineage (GTDB taxonomy): Bacteria > Desulfobacterota > Desulfobacteria > Desulfobacterales > RPRI01 > RPRI01. Next base: position 2,524 of record CAZOEH010000122.1, read on the forward strand.
AGAAACGACCGGATATATTCAATGGATACCCATAAGAGAGGGATCATGAAAAAGGAGAAGAGCGGTCCTGTTTTTATCCGCGATAAAATACCGGAAAAGATGGCTATATGCAGGGCAAGATAGAAAGAGAAGAGGAACAGCACCGGTATGGAAAGATAAACCGGAAGATGCCCGTATGTTTTCATGGTATATGAAAGCCAGTAGAGCAGGGTAAGATAATGAACGAGGCCTGTCAGGAGACCCAGCCTGAAGCTTTGCCTGAACTTCAGGTCTCTTACGGCAATAAGAAGGGGAAGAAGGGAAAACCAGGCAAGCCACGACAGCCCGGTTTCAGGAAAAGAACCAGTGAGGAGGATGCCGCTTGCTGTGGCTAAAAATATTCTTTGCAACATCTATTATGGATGAACTCGTAAATAGTAAAAATTCGGACGGCAAAGTAAAAAGTTCAAGTTCAAGGCGTCGCGAATCTTGAGGAATGAGACGTACATAAAAGTACGCCGCAATGACGAAAGATGAAGAGCAACGAAGAAATCGGACTTTTTACAAAGCCGTCATTATTCAACTACAACAGAACCTGTGTTTGCCCTGGTATCGGTTCCGACGGCTATATTTGAGGTGTTTGTCGCCGTGGAATCATTAATGACGGCTCCTTTAATAGTTGAGCCTTTCACTTTTACAGTCCCGAGGTTTGCTTCGCTTCCTTTTCCTATCGCGATATTCGTTACATTTTTTCCTGAAAATTTATTAATAATGACGCTGCCTGCCGATAATTTACTTCCCGGTGAAGCCTGAAACTCATTTTGTATCTGATTGATCTCATCAGCCGGTATCCTTACGACAGGAGAGGGAAGAGCGCCTTTTTCGA
>CAZOEH010000122.1:3398-8182 GCA_964578785.1 uncultured Desulfonema sp.
CAAAGGTCTTCTCATAATCTGAAAGGATGGTGAGCTTGTCCGGCGATAAAATGCTTGCGACTTCAAGGCTGGTTTTTGCAAGTGTCGCTATCTCTGTGAAGCCCGGAGATGTTTTTATTATGAAATCGGATCCCCTTACTCCGGCTATCGCCGTTTCTGTTTTTACTTTAAATTCGGAACGCCTGAAATTTGCCAGTTTTGTTACGAGAAAACGGGCTTTCCCGAGGGTCATATTTATGAGCGAAGCTCTGATCCCTTTTGCCTGGTCATAAATGCTTCCGGAAAGCTCGATGCCGGTTTTGGGAACAAGGATAATTGTGCTGCCGTCGTTTAAAATAGCCTCAATACGACCGTTATCCTTTGTAACAATGGTATCGCCTTCAAAAAGCGGAAGTCCTTTTTTAGCTCTGTATCCGTATTTTTTGTCGGAATGGATGATTACGGCATCCGCCTGTACCGAATGAACTTTTCCGATGGAAAGACCCTTGCCCGGGATAAATTTATCTTTAATGACAAGCCCTTCAGGCATTAATGCTTCGGCCTGTGAATATCCGGTTAAAAACAGAAGGTATAATAAGGACAGGATGAATATCTTGAAAACCCTGATTGATATGGTTTCTTTTAATCTGTTGTCTATCATTATCTCTCTCCTGCAGAAATTACGTTGTAATTCTTCATGTCTGCATCTTTAATATTATAATACCATTTGAGCCGTTTATGTCAAATGATACTTCGTTCTCCGAGGTTGCCGTACCGGTGATAACTGTCGCAGATACTCTGTTCCTGGAAATAATGGAGAAGCTCAACCCTTCCTTCCATGACGACCCTAGATCTTGCAATATAAAATCCCGTAGTTGCTGCATGATTCATGATTACCGGGGAAACCCGCTCCGGTGCGGCGTACCGGATGCGCTGAATTTTTCCGGTCATCCCGGAAAGCTCCGAATCGGTCTGACGCATAACGGGAGTATCCTGAATAAAAGTCTTACCTTCGGTGGAGTTCAAAAAAGATACAACCGGATTATCAAGTTCAACAGGGATGCTGATAATAAGCCCGCACCGCGAAATTTTTGCCGCGGCTATCCGGGCAAGAAGATCAAAAAGTGTGTCATCTTCATGTAAGCGGACTGCAATTTTGCCTGCGGGAATGTAGCGCAGTATATTATCCTGTCCTCTCAAATGGAAATAATCCTTTTCGGGGAAAAATTCCTGCTCCGCGTTGTAAAGATAACTTTTTACCGCCCTTACCGTTTTATATATATCCTCATTAAAATCTTTGAATCCGCCCCAGCTTAATTTCTGATTCCACTCCTGCGCTATCCGCAGAAGCGCGTGATCGTTTTTCAAAACCCCGACTTTCGGGCACGATGTATCTTCAATTTTCATAAACTGGGCAACGTAGTTGGGGCCGCCCGCCTTGATTCCGGCGCCTATTGCCGACTTGCCCATCCCTCCGAAAGGCTGGCGAAGAACTATCGCGCCGGTTGTTCCCCTGTTGATATAAAGATTGCCGGCTCTTACTCTTTCCTTCCATTCTTTCTGTTCACGCTTGTCGAGACTCTCAAGACCTGATGTAAGACCGTAACCGGTCTGGTTCACAAGCTCAATCGCTTGGGAGAGGTCATTTGCGCGCATTACCGCAAGCACGGGACCGAAAAACTCCGTCATGTGAGTGTAAGAACCTGGAGAGACTCCCCATTTTATGCCGGGAGTCCACATTTGCGGGTTTCCATCAATATTTTGCGGTTCAAGCAGCCATTCTTCTCCGGGTTCAAGCGTTTCCATGGCTCTTTTGAGGTCTCCTTCCGGAGGATGTATAAGGGGGCCCATTTTATTCCCGAAATCCCACGCCGACCCGACCTTGTAACTTCTTGTCGCGTCAACAAGCTGTTTTCTGAAATCATCGTCTTCATAAACTTCTTTCTCAAGTATCAGAAGGGATGTCGCCGAGCATTTCTGGCCGCTGTTGCTGAATGCGGAGTGAAGCACATTTTTTATCGCCTGGTCCCTGTCTGACATTGCGGTCACTATGGTCGCGTTCTTGCCTCCCGTTTCGGCGGCAAGATAGATGCCGGGTCTCTGTTTCAATATTTTCAGTCCGGTATCCGTTCCGCCGGTCAAAATTATAAAATCTATGTCGGGATGATTTACAAGTCCTGCTCCGGCGACTGATCCTGAGCACGGCAGGAATTGCAGTGTGTTTTTGGAAACACCCGCTTTCCAGAAACATTCGGCAAGAACCCAGGCAGGAAGTACAGCCTCTGAGGACGGCTTGAAAATAACGGTATTGCCGGCTGCAAGTGAAGCAACTATACCGCCGCAGGGTATTGCCACCGGAAAGTTCCAGGGGGATATGACCAGTCCGACCCCTTTCCCGGCGCATTTTATGTTTTCAATTCCGTCGAAGATCGCAGCCGAATACGGGTAGTATTCTGCAAAGTCGACGGCTTCGGAAACTTCAGGGTCCGACTCTGTGAAAATCTTGCCTGTGCAGGCCGCAGCGCCGATAAGATCTCCTCTTGTCTTTCTCAGCTCTGCCGCCACCTTAGAGAGAATTTCACCGCGCTGCCTTAATGATTTTTTCCTCCATCCGTCCGGGTCCGCTTTTGCTGTCAGGACCGATTTGTTTATGTCCTGATCCGTTGCTGTTGCATATATTGCCGTACAAATACCGGGCTGTGACGGATCAAAGCATTTTATGGTCTGCCGGCCTGCAAATATCTCTTTTCCGGCTGTGACCAGCGGGATTTGTAAAGGATTCTCTCCGTCTTTTTTCTCCCACCTTGTTTTTATCTCTCCGGCCCAGATTCTGTTTGCCGACAGAGCCCAGTCGGTGTCCGGTTCATTGATGAATTCATTTGTGAAAAGGGCGCCGGTATTTTCAGAAAAGTGTTCCGATAATCTGTTCTGGGTTCGTCTCGGAGTCGTTCCGGCTTTCTCTTTATGATGACAGGAAGCTGTGAACTGCTCCGCTAAAAAATTCCATTCTTTCGAACCGGTCTTAAGATCGCAGGCGTAACGCAGGAAATTTTCTTTGGCCGTGTTTTCATCAAGCCTTCTGATAAGATATGCGATTGCGTTTATAAACTGGTCTTTTGCCGCAACCGGCGCGTAAAGGAGTATATCCCCGGTTGTCTCCTGTATAGATCTTCTGATGTGATCGGCCATTCCTTCAAGCATTTCAAAATAGAAATATTCGGAAACATTATTCTGTTTTGCAAGGTTGAAGGCGTAGGCAAGTTCAAAAAGATTATGGGAGGCGATTCCAAGCTGGACGGCTCTGATGTTTTCCGGAACCATACCGTAATCGACCATACGCTTGTAATTGGCGTCTACATCGAGCTTGTTGTCATAGGGCGCTGATATCCAGCCGTGGACAGCGGCATCGAACATCTCCATCTCCATGTTGGCGCCCTTTACTATTCTCAGCTTTACAGGACTTCCGCCGTTTTTGACCCTTTCTCTCGCCCATGCCGTCAACTCTTTTTGTATGGGAAAAGAGTCCGGCAGATACGCCTGCAGCACTATGCCGGCGGAGTAATTTTTGAATTCGTCTTCATCGAGTGTTCTTAAGAATGCAGCGACGGTAATTTCAAGATCCCTGTATTCTTCCATGTCAAGATTCACGAATTTGGGGACTGTTATTCCGTCTTTGCGTGTAAAATAATTGTCGCGGGCGATCCTGTAGAGCAGGGAGAGCCGTTCTTTTAATATTTTTACGGAGTGCTCGAATGCAAGGGAATGAATCTGGGAGTATATTGTCGAAATTTTTATCGAAATATATTCTATTTCAGGGTTTCTGAGGTCTTCGGAATACGTCTGAAGCCTGTGGCCCGCCTCCTCTTCTCCAAGAACCGCTTCTCCGAGATGGTTTATGTTCATCCGGACGCCCTGATCTTTTCTTTTTTTGAGATGCGCATGGAGCATGTCGGGCTCACCGGGAATAATCGCGCGGCTGCTGTTGTGGCGCATCTTTTCGATCATTCTCGGAACCGAAAAATAAGGGAAATGCCTGCCGAGCCCGAGGAACATCTGTATCAGAACCTTTTCAAAGGAAGAGAAAAAATCGGGAACTCCGAATTCCCTCAGAAGGCTGTTTACCTGGTTGGCGACCCGCGAAGTATTGGAGGAACGGAAGCTCTGATCGATTATCTTTGTCAAAACGACCTTGTCCATAGGATGCGTCAGGAGCCTTAACATCTGTTCCTGGATCCCTTTTTCTTCGTGCGTTAAAAGCTCATTGGCTCTTTTTTGCCATGACTCCGCAAGCAGGATGGATTCAGCCAATATGTCGTTTTTATCCTTACTGATCATTATTCCTCTCAAGACTATAAGGTTGCTATGCATTTGATTTCAATGCATGCGCCTTTTGGAAGGCCGCTTACTTCAACGACAGCCCGCGCAGGTTTTATGCCTGTGAAAAACGCCTGGTAGATTTTGTAGAATTCCGAAAAATTACCCATGGATGTCAGGAAAACATCTACGGAAACCACTTTTGAAAGATCAGATCCTGCGACTGTAACTATCTGTGACAGGTTCATTAAAGACTGTTTCGCCTGAGATGTGAAATCGGGTCCTGCAAGATCTCCTGTTTCGGGTTTTATGCCTATCTGGCCGCTTACAAAGAGAAGATTACCCGAGACTATTCCCTGGGAATAAGGACCGATTGCCGCGGGTGCCTTATCGGTCTGAATTGCTTTCAAAGACATAAACATTCCTCCTCATGACAGCTGCGTAAAAAGTCATTCTGCTGTGTTGCGCTTCATCTTTCGTCATTGCAGCGT
>CAZOEH010000123.1:0-5462 GCA_964578785.1 uncultured Desulfonema sp.
AGTCTTGTACAAAACCAGTTCAATTGTTTTAGATACCGGAGAGGGGGGATTATGAGCAATTCCATAGATAAGGAAAAAGCGGTTGATACCGCGATAGGGCAGATAGAGCGCCAGTTCGGCAAAGGGTCGATTATGAAGCTGGGCAGCAGGCCGGTAATAGATGTTCCCGTGATATCCACCGGATCGCTAGCGCTGGACAAGGCTCTTGGCGTGGGAGGCCTCCCAAGGGGAAGGGTTATAGAGATTTACGGGCCTGAATCGTCGGGCAAGACAACTCTGGCTCTTAACGCCGTTTCTGAAGCCCAGAAGCAGGGCGGCATTGCCGCTTTTATAGACGCGGAACACGCCCTTGACACAGGTTATGCAAGAAGACTCGGAGTCAACTGCGATGAACTTCTCGTAGCCCAGCCCGATACCGGGGAACAGGCCCTTGAAATCGCCGATATGCTGGTGAGAAGCGGGGCTATAGATATTCTGGTGATCGATTCCGTTGCCGCTCTTGTTCCGAGAGCGGAAATTGAAGGTGAAATGGGCGATTCCCATATGGGGCTTCAGGCAAGATTGATGTCCCAGGCTTTAAGGAAACTGACCGGAACAATCGGCAAGACGATGACCTCGGTTATTTTCATAAATCAGATAAGGATGAAGATAGGCATTGTCTTCGGAAATCCGGAGACAACCACAGGCGGTAATGCCCTGAAGTTTTACTCGTCTGTAAGACTGGATATACGCCGTACCGCATCCATCAAGGAGGGACAGGATGTCGTCGGGAACAGGACAAAGGTCCGGGTAGTCAAAAACAAGATGGCTCCGCCTTTCAAAGAGGCTGAATTCGACATAATGTACGGAGAAGGAATATCAAAGATTGGCGATGCCGTCGATATAGGGGCGGAACTAGGAGTAATCGACAAAAGCGGAGCATGGTATTCATACAACGGTGAAAGAATAGGCCAGGGCCGCGAGAACGTTAAGAAATTTTTAAAGGAAAATCCGGATATATTCAACGGTCTTTACGCAAAGGTGAGAGAAACGATCGGCCTTTCGCCGGTGAAGGAAGAGATTAAAGAGGGATAAAGCCGGAAACGGGCATCAATTTACATCAGAAACAGATATACGGAGTTATGCATGACAGGCAGCGAGATTCGCAGGGAGTTTCTAGAGTATTTCAAAAAGAACAGCCATCAGGTGGTGAGAAGTTCATCCCTTGTTCCGTCGGATGACCCCACTTTGCTCTTCACGAACGCAGGGATGGTTCAGTTCAAGCGGACATTTCTGGGAGAGGAGAAAAGAAACTATGTGAGGGCGGTAACCTCACAGAAATGCGTGCGTGCGGGCGGAAAACATAATGATCTTGAAAATGTAGGTTATACTGCGAGGCACCATACTTTCTTTGAAATGCTGGGCAACTTCTCCTTCGGCGATTACTTCAAGGAAAAGGCCGTTGAATTTGCTTGGGATCTGCTTACAAACGGGTACGGGCTTCCGGCCGATAAACTGTGGGCTTCGGTTTATCTCGACGATGATGAGGCCCATGATATCTGGCGTAAAAATATAGGTGTTCCGGAAGAGAGGATAGTAAGATTCGGCGAGAAGGATAACTTCTGGTCGATGGGCGACACCGGGCCTTGCGGCCCGTGCTCTGAAATACTCATCGACAGGGGGGAAAAGTACGGCTGCGGCAGGCCCGAATGCAAAGTAGGCTGTGACTGCGACAGATATCTTGAAATATGGAACCTTGTTTTTATGCAGTTTAACAGAGATGCTTCCGGGAAAATGACCCCGCTCCCCAAACCAAGCATTGACACCGGAATGGGTCTTGAGCGCATTGTCGCTGTGGTTCAGAATGTGCCTACAAACTATGACACCGATCTGATTGTTCCGATAATAAAAAAGGCAGGGGAGCTTTCAGGGAAAAGCCTGGGCGAGTCCGCCGCATCCGATGTTGCGCTGAAGGTAATCGCCGATCACAGCAGAGCTGCTGCGTTTCTTATCTGTGACGGAATTCTTCCGTCAAACGAGGGCAGAGGATATGTGCTTCGCAGGATAATGAGAAGAGCGATACGCTACGGGCGGAATATAGGACTTGTAAAACCGTTCCTTCATGAGACTTCCGGTGTTGTCGTTGAAAATATGAAGGATGCATATCCGGAATTTAACGGAGCGGAGGCATTTATTTACAATGTTATTAACAATGAGGAAGCCCGTTTTTCAGAAACTCTCGATAACGGTCTTAAACTTTTGAACGATGAACTTTCGGAGATTAGAGCCAAAGGAGTAAATACTGTTCCCGGAGATGTCATATTCAGATTGTATGATACCTATGGGTTCCCGGTTGACGTAGTGCGGGATATCGTCCGGGATGAAAAACTTTTTCTTGATATGGACGGATTTAACGCCGCAATGGAGGGTCAGAGGGAAAAGTCAAGGTCGGTTGCCGTTTTTACCGGAATAAGCGAAGCTTATAAAAATCTTTCCGCAAAAAGGCTTATACCCAGGTTTGTAGGATATGAGAAGCTTTCATGCGATTCAAAAGTTATTCTTATTGTAGAAAAGGGAAAAGAAATAAGAGAAGCTTCAGCCGGAACGGATATCGAAATTGTCACGGAAGAAACGCCTTTTTACGGCGAATCGGGGGGACAGACCGGAGATGCCGGTTTGATAACGGCAAAAGATCTTGAGATTGAAATCTCAGATACGGTAAAGGATCCGACAGGAATAATAATTCACAAGGGGAAAGTGATAAAGGGCTGTGTCTCCCCGGGACAGATCGTAACTCTTTCGGTAAATAAGGAGAGACGGAATGCGACAGCCCTTAATCATACGGCCACGCATATACTTCATTCGGTTTTAAGGCGAATTCTTGGAGACCATGTTAAACAGGCCGGTTCACTCGTTTCGCCCGACAGGCTTCGTTTCGATTTCACTCATTTTTCCGGTATTGACAAGGAGACGCTCGACCGGATCGAATCGGAAGTAAATGAAAAAATCAGGGGAAATGCATCAACATCCATCGAAGAGATGGATACAGAGAAAGCGTTCAAATCCGGAGCAACCGCCCTTTTTGAAGAAAAATACGGAGATGTTGTTAGGGTTATATCTCTCGCTTCTTTCAGCAGGGAGCTTTGCGGAGGGACACACACCGGCCGTACAGGGGATATCGGCCTTTTCAGAATTACAGGCGAATCGAGTGTCGCATCCGGGGTGAGGCGAATCGAAGCTCTAACAGGCGCTGCTGCCATAAAATATACGCAGCAGAGCGAAAATATTCTCCAGGCTGCCGCCCGCCTTCTCAGGGAAAAGCCGGAAGAATTGCTTAATAGAACTGAAAAGATGCTTATACGGGAGAGATTCCTGGAAAAAGAACTCGAAAAAGCAAAGTCTAAAATCGCATCCGGGGCAGCCGACGGGATTGATTCGGAAATAAAATCGTTAAACGGAGTCAGTATTCTTGTTAAAAAAGTTTCAGTAGAGACTCCTGCTGCGTTGAGAGATCTGGCCGACAGATTCAGGGATAAGATAAAATCCGGAATTGTAGTACTGGGGAGTGCTGCCGGCGGTAAAGTGTTTCTTATTGTTGTTGTAACGAAGGACCTGACAGGAAAGTATCATGCCGGGAATATTGTCAAACGAATCTCAGCAATGGTCGGAGGCGGCGGAGGAGGCAGGCCCGACATGGCACAGGCCGGCGGAAACATGCCGGAAAAACTTGATGAGGCCCTGTCCGGGGTCTATGATATGGTTGGCGGGAGCGAATGATTTTAATAAATCTGCATAACGGGATTGACGTTTCCGGCTGCAGGATACGGGGAATGCGCCAGCTGTCGCAGTTCAAAAAATAAATATATGATACAGGATGAAGATTATGAGCATGAAGCCGGAAAAGGGCGGTAAAAATTTTGACGATTCTAAAAATAATTCTTCTCAGGAGGATGCCGGCAGCGACCGGATTATGTCCGAAGAGGAAAAAGTTTATATAAAAAAATTTGAGCAGTTGCTTGAGACTACAAGGTCCATCTGTCATGAATTAAGCCAGCCCATAACAGTTATTTCAGGATATTCCGAATTAATCCTGTTGAAAAAGACGGAAAAGGATCAGCAGTATGAAAAATTACTGGAAATAAAAAAGCAGGCGGATATAATCGACAAAATTATACGGCGGCTGCGTAATGTCGTGAAATATTCCATGAGCGACAACGCGCCCGGTCATGAAATAATAGGCGGATAAAGTTCCCCGGCGTTACCGGGTTGCCTTTCAGGTAACCTGAAAAAGATCGATCTCTTTGAGTTCTACCCCTGCCCATCAATGCATGACCTCGTCGGCAAGTTCATTCGTGTCGTCGGATTTTTTTGGGAAATGCAGGGATAATTCTTTCCCGCATTTTGAAATCGCAAGACAAACAGACTCGCCGTACCGTTTCTCCTTCATACCGGAGGAGAGCTCTGAGGCAATTTCCCGCCAGAAGTCGGGCGCAATTTTTGCGTTGATGCCCCTGTCGCCAAGTATCCATACACGGTGTTCAAGAAGTGATATGAAAATTAGAATCCCGGTTTCGTCTCTGGTTTTATACAGCTGTTTTTCATAAAAGGCTGTAACTGCGCGTTTCCTTACGGTTTCTTCAATCCGGTTGCCGGATAAAAAAGGAATTTTCATATCAGGATTTTTTGAGATCAGGAATCTGAAGGGGAAGTAAAGAACGAATACCATAGGGATATAAGTCCAGACAGCTGCATGAGCCGCGGCTTCCGCCAGAGTATGAGCGGAAAAGCCCGACAGTCCGTAACCCCAGCCGGCCGTCTTTGATATCACCAGATATGATCTTACCATTTCAAGGACGAGTGAAAATAATCCCGAAAATATAAAGGCTCCGAGAGTTTCTGCTTCCCTGTATGAGTCGCTTGAATCCACAACCATTACCGCGACTTCGCCGGACGTATTTTCCTCTGCTTTTTTTATGGAATCGGCGATACATTTTTTGTCTTCCGTATTGAATAATTCAGATGCTTTAATTTTCATAATTCATTTCCTTATGCTTGCCGCTACCAGCTTCCCGATGATCCGCCGCCGCCGAAGCCTCCGCCGCCGCCGGAAAAGCCTCCGCCTCCGAAGCCTCCCCCTCCGAAACCTCCGCCTCCGAAGCCCCGATGAATCCTCCGGATCTTACTCCTGCGGAATGCATTTTCCCGGCGCCGCCGGTTAGTGCGCCGGATAAAAGCCCGAAAGCAAAGCCTGCTAATGCAAGAATGCCGAGCAGCAGCATAGAGATTCCGGGAAAAGAAAAGAGCGAGATTAAGGGAAGAAGGACAGCGCCCGATGTGCCGCCGAGTATTTTTGAAATACCGGACAAAGCCGCTGTGATGACAAAAAGAAAAATAAGCAGGGTAAAGATGGGATTTTTGCCTTTATCTTTTTGAACGGTATCTTTTCCCGATGCCTTATATTCGCCTCTGACAACCGAAACAAT
>CAZOEH010000123.1:5472-8128 GCA_964578785.1 uncultured Desulfonema sp.
AATGGCTGAAATACCAGCTTCTATTCCGCCGTTAAAGTCGCCTGCCTTGAACCTGGGGATTATCTCGTAGTTTATGATCCTCCCGGAGATAAGATCGGTCAGCTTTCCTTCCAGTCCCCGGCCTACCTCGATCCTGAGCTTACGGTCATTTTTCGAGACAAGAAGAATCGCGCCGTTATCGAGATTTTTTTGTCCTATTTTCCAGGCTTCCGCAACCTTTATGGAAAACTCCTCCAGGACTTCTCCTTCAAGAGAAGGAATTGTAAGAACCGTGATCTGTGTTGAGTCGCTTTTTTCAATTTCGGACAATACGGCATCCAGTCTCTGCACTGTTTCGGGAGAGAGCATTGAAGCATAGTCGTTCACTCTTCCTTTAAGCTGCGGTGCATCGAGCGCTCCCGCGGAGAACGGAAATATTATCAAAAATAATGCGATAAACCAGTTTAACATTAATCGATCCCTTTATTAAATGAGGAGCCGTTAAGAAAGAAGCGTCAGATTTACGGCCGTTTCGATATGGCTCCTTATGCCGGGCAAAAGATCCCGTATCGGGGTTATGTTATTGCACTGAAAAGCTCACTTTGGGAGCGCTTTTTGCGGTCTCATCGGCTTTGAACGGCTCTTTGCGTTCAAGATGAAGCAGAAGAGAATTTGTCAGTGAGTTGGGGAAAATTCTGATGCTCGTGTTGAACTCCTGGACCGATTTGTTATACCTTACCCTTGCTACGTTTATCCTGTTTTCAGTGCCTTCAAGCTGGTTTTGCAGATCCATGAAATTCTGGTTTGCTTTAAGATCAGGGTATCTTTCAACAATTACCATGAGCCTTGAGAGGGCGCCGGAAAGTTCTCTCTGGGCCTGCTGAAATTTTCCGAATGCCTGAGGATCATTGAGCATCCCTTTTGAAATCTGCATGGAACCGGCCTTGGCCCTTGCTTCGGTGACTGCCTTTAAAGTATCGGCCTCATGCTTTGCATAACCCTTGACTACCTCAACGAGGTTTGGGATAAGATCGAGGCGGCGCTGGTAACTTGCCTCAACATCTCCCCATGCCGCAAAAACCGCCTCTTCATTCGCCTGCATCGTATTGTATCCGCAGCCCGATAAAGAAAGAAGAGATATCAACCCAAGCAGCAATATAAAATATTTTTTCATTTTTCCTCCGGATTAAAATTTACAGGTTTTTTATGTCTGAATTAAAACAATCTAAACTATGACATTTTGATGATTTGTCAAATCTGATGAGTTCGTAAAAATTTACATTCCTGTTCCCTGTAAAACATCGATCATTGAAAAAACTTTACCCTCGGCGCCTTCGAGAATCCTGCTGTTTAAAAAAACGATTGCATCGAGGGTGCCCCTTGCGTATATGTCGCGGCCGTTTACGTTGTGTATAAATTCAAACCTGACCGTTTTATCTCCAGATACAAGCGTGTAGGTATGCCAGCCGTGCCCTTTCAGATATTCTTCGGGTATTCCCCAGTTGGTCCTCTGATTTTCAGGATCCCGCTCCATAACGATCTGCTGTTCCGTAAAAGGTATTCCGAGTCTGTTGAAATAACCGATGATCGCTCTCGCTGTTCCGCTTGTGTCCGCTTTTCCCTTCTGATGGCTCTCCTTAACAGTCAGTGTATATCCTGAAAAGAGATCGGGGAATGTTTCTGCCGCATACTCCATCATGGCCTGAAAGCCTACTATCTGTTTTGCCATGTTTGGAGCAATTACCGCGCATGTCGCGGAGGAGAGAACCGCTTCTTCCAGTTTCTTCCTGTCCCCGCCCGTTGTTCCCATAACAAAGGGGAGGATGTTGTCACAGAGGAACTGAGCGTTCGTATTTACGGCAGATGGATGGGTATAGTCAACGCTTATGAAGAGGCCCTCTTTTTTCTTTAATTCTTTTAAAGCATCTTCTCTTTCTCCTGGATGAATGAGCCGTATCTTAATGGAACCGAGTTTGTGTTCCATGTCCGGAATTTCAGGGCCTGTAAGAGAGAATGGAATAAGTTCAAACCTGCTGTCGTTTAAAACATGTCTTGCGACATTTGCAGCCATATTTCCCGGCATACCGTTTACCATTACTTTTATCCTGCTCATAATCACCTCAATTTTATTTTTTCCCGTGCGGGAGAATAACAGAAAAACATTCAGGTTACAAGAGATTGTCAATGAGGGATTTCAGCTTCGGAAAATCTTTTCCTTCCGGTATCTCAAAGCTTTCCTTAAGGCTCTTTAAGGCGGACGGAATATATTTTTCGAAAAAGGGCTTGCCCTTGACTCTGACCAGATATCCGAATGCGCCGAGGATCTGGAGATTCCGGGTAATTGAACAGTATCTGAAGCAGCGGAGGAAATCATCGGTATTCATCCCGGCAGGAGAGGATATCCTTCCGGCGCAGTATCCTGCCAGTTCCGAACGGACTCCGGAAGGTAATCCGACGTACGGATCAATTAAAAGAGAGGCGAGATCATACTGAACAGGTCCGAGGCGTCCTCCCTGAAAGTCGATAAAATAAATGCCGCCTTTTTTAACCATGATATTCCGGGACTGCATATCCCGGTGCATGAACCCTTTAATCTGATACTCAAGTGCCCTTGATGCAATTACCTTGAATTCGTTTTCGTATCCGTCAAAATCAACATCTTTATTCAGGTAGCCTT
>CAZOEH010000124.1:0-8091 GCA_964578785.1 uncultured Desulfonema sp.
GTGAACGTTCTGCACGAACGTCCCGTATGAGCCTGGATTTACGATTTATTACAGTTTCATAGAACGGGAAAGACTCATATTAAAAATGAGAGGAAGCTAAATCCATGACCGCTCTCCGCCCAAATCCGCAAATGCGCAATGCCATAGCCAGAGCTGTTGATGCAGAAACAAATCTCTGCTGGACGTGCGGCAGTTGCGACAGCGAATGCCCTGTAAACCTGGCAACCAGCCGCCTGCACCCAAGGAAAATTATAAGGATGGCAAATCTGGGGTTTCTGGATGAACTGCTCAGGTTCCCGATGATATGGTACTGTATTACCTGCAAGCGCTGTGAACAAATCTGCCCCAATTTAGTCAAGCCTTACGCTTTGATCGCCTACATCAGAGAAGAGGTTATTCGACGCTGTCAGATCTCACAGGAAATGTTGTGGCAATACCGGGATTTTATTTCCCGCTTTCAGCGGGTGAGATGGCATGCAGTTGAGCAGTGCCTTCAAGGGGGTCTTGAGTCTCTTTCAGAACAAGTGTGGCAGGAGTGGTTAAATACTCCTGTATTGCAGTTACCGCGCATGATTCATCAAAAGGAACTTAACATCAAAACACAGGATTTCATTTTGGCGGCCAAAGAGGCAGATATCTCCTCCTGCTTTAACTGCAGCGAGTGCAGCTGTGCCTGTCCGCTTGCCTGTGAAAGATCCGTTTTTGATCCTCAGTGGATTTTTCGTATGGCAAATTATGGTCTGTGCAATGAACTTCTTGGCTCTCAATCCATCTGGCTCTGTATTGCATGCGGAAGATGCAGCGAAGCTTGCAGCCAACTGGTTAAAGGTCACAATTTCATTCGCTGGGTCAAGAAATCGGCCGTTGAGAAAGGATTTGTTGATGAAGGCTTCGGTTTTCGCCTGTCGTATGCGGAGAAATTAATTTATTGTCGGTATTTGGAAGAAATTGACCGTATCATGGGGTTTTCCGAAAAATCTTGACCCAGCTATCTACATTGCTAATGGTGATGATATATCTTGGTAAAAGCGCCTTGAATAAGGTGGATTCACCAGCTGCGTCGAATGCGGAATCTCTCAATTGAATTCAACTTCAAAGTGGAACACTTTAAGATAACTGTGAGATTTGACGGGAGATCTGGGAGTATAATAAAAACAAACACGACCGACCTTATACCAGGAAGGAGCCTGTCGTACCCTATACACATCTCACAGTCGGCAACTGTGATGACTTCCGTGCAGAGCGTGCATGGATGAACAGCCCGCTTCTCAAAGCTTGTGAGGTTCAGCAGGAAGCCGTTTCCGATTTCCCAATAGAACTTTGTGTAAAAAATTTTTCCTCTCTCTTATACTATGACGAGGTCTCTTATAAAATATCCCTTCTTCGAATATAAGGCATATCCTATGACCTCTATTGCCTCCGTCCCCGAACTTACAACCATGCTGCTTCTTGATTTTGGTTTGATCGGATTGGCAGGAGTCATGAGGAAGTTCAAGAAATAACCAAACACAAAAGCAATTTAATTGCAGAAAGGCAGGGTCATTTGGTCCTGCCTTTTCTGTTTATTTAAAACACAAATCCTCAAAATGTTTCATCCACCATTCTTGCTTGTTTGTAGGTGCAAGTATTAAATTGATATCCGGGCTGTAGTCTTTGAGGATAAAGAAGTGCTTAGTGAAAGCAGAAAGTATTCGAATTCAGAAGAAGTTTATTCTAAAAGACAAACAGTTACTGATTCCTGAATCACATTGACATGCAATAAAGAATCCCTTATATTAGCCATACTTTATTAACGTATAATGCAGCGGTTAAGCAATTATGGGAAAGAAAGAAATAATCAAAATCATCAGAAACAGCAAGCTTGAGATGGAATCCCATTATGGAGTTCAGCAGCTCGGCTTGTTTGGCTCTTATCTTAGGGAGAATCAGCGAAAAAATAGCGATATTGATATTCTCGTCACATTCAACCGTGATATCGACCTGTTCGACTTCTTGGACTTGCGTGAATATCTTGAAAACCGGCTGCATATTAAAGTTGATCTGGTTATGAAATCCGCTCTAAAACCGGCTATCGGTAAACGTATTCTATCCGAGGTTGAATATGTCTAAGGGTCGGGAAATCTCCGGTTGCCTATAAAGAAAGATTAAACGGTATCGCCCACCTATTGCTTTCATTCCCCCCATAGCTCTTAATATTTCATCAGCAGATATTCCGGCAATCACTATAGCGACCCGTAGGGAAGTAATATCGAAATTCAATCGTGGATAAAATGGGGGTTAGGGGTTAATCTGAATACCTTTGTCAGTGATTTGGATGTTGCCCGCTTTGTAGAGACCACCGATTGCCTTTTTAAACTCTTTCTTGCTCATCGAAAAGATCCGTCTGATTTCATCTGGCGAGCTTTTGTCATGACAGGGAATAAAGCCCCCCTTTTTTTTAAGGGTATCCAGAATTCTGGCGCTGGAACCGGTTACGGATTTATATCCGGGACTTTTCAGGGTAAGGTCAATTTTTCCGTCTTCACGGATTCTACTGATGTATCCGGTTAATTTATCTCCGACTGAGACAGGTGTGAAGACTTCGCTCTTGTAGAGCAGGCCTGAATACCGGTTGTTAACAACAGCCATGATGCCGATTTTTGTGATCCCGTAAATCAAAAGGTCGACTTTTTCACCTTCTTTCAGATCCTTCGGATTTTTGTCGCAGTTATGGGTAATCCGGTTTGTGCCGTAAACCCGGCCGGTCAATTCATCCAGGCACACCTTGACGACATAGCTTTTACCCGTCTTCATCCTGTCCTGCTGCTGGCTTGACGGAACCAGGAGATCTTTTTCAAGACCCCAGTCGAGAAACGCGCCGAAAGAGGCAACATCCTTTACCTTAAGATAGGCAAATTCTCCCACCGCAGCTTTGGGCTCAAGGGTTGTTGCAACCGGCCGATCCTCGGAATCGGTATAAACAAAAACCCTCAGGACATCGCCCGGACGGGTATTTTTAGGCACATATTTTGAGGGAAGCAGGACTTCATAAGGTTTTTTATTCAGGTAGAGCCCGAAATCAACTATTCTTTCAACCACCAATTCATTGTAACTGCCGATTTTCAACATACCGTAAAACCTTTCTATATCGGGGGCTTGTTTAGGAGACGCATTCAACTATTAAACTTGATCTATAAAAGGTGATGTATTATTCGATGCGAGGTTCATGCCAAGAAAATCAAGGATAGATGTTTCGGGAACTCTCCTGTTGCCTTATAAATTTCCTGAAAGGCTATCCTTCTTGATTCAGCTTTAAGCGATACAAATTTTCTCGATACCACTTCTTTTAATTCTTCCAATGCTATTTGTGAGGTAAAGAGTTCGATATTTGGAAAGGATAACAGGTTAGATTCATTACCGCTGAAAAATATTCCGGAAATCAGAATATTGGTGTCAAGAAAGACTTTCATTCTCTTATCCGCTTCCACTCTTTAAGCATATCTCTTTCCTTTATGCCGGCAATGCTTGTTATTTCGCGTAAATATTCACGACTTTGCTCTGCAAGCATTTTTTTTAGAGCGGCTTTTACCACCTCTGATGTGTCTCTGTATATTCCAATTTTTATTAATTCTTCTACATCGCGGTTAATCTCATCGGAGATTGTTGCCTGAATAACTTTCATATCGTTTACTCCCTTATCAAACGGTTTTATACAAAGTTAGAAGCGGGCACGATCTTTCCAATGCCAAAGTTAATCTGTAATAGGTGTATATATCCTCTCATAAAAACTTATTAAAGGCAAGCGTTCGGTGGAAACAGGCCGGCGCCATTTCAGTAATTTCCCCGGCAACAGGAGGGTGCTTGCGGAGCATCCTGTCTTTTTCTTTTGCCCATCTTTGCATTATTTCAACCGGCAATCGATGAAAATATTTCCTTGCTTTTCGTTGACTCTCACATGGTATAGATACATATCTCACTCAATGATCCGGTTCCTAAGTGGATATATTTTATGCAATCGGACACTCTGTATGTATATATAGTATCCGGTTTCTTTGGTCGTTGGAATCAGCGAGCAAAAATTATTACACGAAAACACAGTTATTGCGGACTTATAAAGATATCAATCTCCTTGGCATCATCATTGCTTACTTAATCATATTTATTGAAGCTCCCCGCACATGCTATGGGGAATCTTCGACCGCAGGGTAGCATCTATTTTTAATTCGCTCGCTAACCCCGCTGCAAGCAGCAAGGAATGCACTCGTTGTTTCGGTTCAACCATCGTAAAGAGAGATCATTGTGGGAAAAACGGCCATAAGATTGTAACAGCCCTTTTTGACATCTTTCCGTTCTCATTAACATTTGGAGACGATTGGGCACCGGGGCGGCCCGCAAAAAAATCATACGAGGTCAATTATGAATCTGCGTTACGCTGTGAAAGAACTTTATCACCAGAAGCGGAGGACGACCATTTCCATCCTTGGGCTTTCTATCGGCATTGCGCTGCTCGTTATTCTCAACGCTCTTGCCCTCGCATACCATGAAGCGGCGAGGGCTCCCTTGAAAGAGATTGGTGCGGATATTACTGTCCAGCGGCCCGGAAATGTTCCGCAGGAACTGGCTGGCGCGGTTTTTCCCTGTTCCGCCGTGACCATCAGCAAAGAGGAAATCAAGAGGATCGAAAAGATTCCTGGTATAAGAGGCATGGGCAAGGCTGTGCTTCTCTGGGTATTCGATTCGAACCGGGCCTGGATCGTGCTGGGGATTGAACAGGATAATTTGATCGGGCCGGCGATTCTCCGGACTTCTGTGACCGAGGGACGGTTTCTGACAGAAGGGAAAATTGAGGCTTTGGTAGAGGCGGCCTATGCCCGGCAATTCGGAATTAAACCGGGAGCAACCGTAACCGCAGCAGGCAGGCAATATCCCGTTGTGGGCCTTGTCGATGCGTCGCATGCCGCTAAAATTGCCGTAGCCAATCTCTATCTGCCCCTGCAAGAGGCGCAAGCGATAGCCGCACTGTCCAAGCCGTTGCAATCCGTTTCTCCCTTTGCTCCCGGGGATGTGAATCTCCTCTTTATCAAAGCGGATCAGGAAAATACGGCCGGTGTGGCTGCTGCTCTAAAAGGTATTCTGGGTGAGAAGGCCGCTGTTGCAACTCCGGAATCTTTCCATAAACTCCTGGGCAGTCTTTTTGCCCTGTCGGATAAATTTACAATGGCAGCGTCGCTTATCGCCATTATCATTGCCGTTCTTATTGCTTTTAAAACAATGGCCGGAAATGTTGCCGAGCGTGCCAGAGAAATCGGCGTCATGAAAGCCGTAGGCTGGACCAACCGCAACGTAACAGTGCAATTGCTGTGGGAGTCGGTTATCCAGTGTTTCATCGCCGGGATTCTCGGACTCCTGATCGCGCAGGCAGCCGCTTTCGGTTTGAGCTTCATGACCGTCAATATCCCCATCCCCTGGGAGATGAGCCCAACTCCGCATTTTCTCCCCGGCGGCGGCGATCCCCTGTTTAAAACTCTGCGATTACCTGTCCATATTTCCTGGACACTGGCGGCCTTTGCCGTTTTGCTTTCCATCGTAATCGGCGGGATGACCGGCGCCCTGCTGGGAAGACATATCTCAAAAATCAAACCTTTGGAGGTTTTAAGGCATGAGTAAATTTAATATTCTGGTAGGAGAAAACCTGTCCAAAACGTATGGCGAACTGGCGGTTGTCAAGGATGTGTCCCTGAGCGTCAAAGACGGAGAATTTGTTTCCCTGGTCGGAAAGTCCGGCTGCGGAAAGACCACGCTTCTCTCCTTGCTGTCGGGACTGGAGCGTCCGACAAAGGGACAGGTGATGCTCAACGGCAAGGAAATTACTGTCGCCTCTGAGGATGAACTGGCTCTTTTTCGCCGCGAAAATGTCGGGTTTATCTTTCAATCCTTTAATTTGATTCCGACGCTTTCCGCATGGGAAAACGTGGCCCTGCCTCTTTTCCCTATTACAATGACCGAAGCGGAGCGGCGTAATCGGGCGACGCAATTTCTTGAACAGATGGAGATGGGACACCGGACAGAGCATCTGCCTTCGGCCCTCTCCGGGGGAGAGAAGCAACGGGTGGCTATTGCCAGGTCTCTGATTAATCACCCGAAGATCGTTTTCGCCGATGAACCGACGGGCAATCTGGATACCGCTACAGGTGACTCTATTATGGCCATTTTAAATAAACTGCACATGGAACAGGGGATGACCCTGCTGATGGTCACTCACGAGCCGGAACTGGCGAGAACAGCGGATCGTGTTATTCGTATGCAGGATGGTGAGGTGATCTCATGAAAAGGATCGCCCTGTATGGCCTTATGGCACTGCTTCTGTTTTTTGTCCCTCTGACCGCTGATTCCGCTCAACCGGTCCAGGTGGAAATTCTCTACATGAACCATGGCCCGCTTCAGCCGATTTTGAAAGAGCTCAATGATCTCTGTGCCATGTATGGTAAGGGCATTATTGTTTCCAGGTATGATTTTGAAAGTCCCGAGGGAGAACGGTTTATGAGCCGCAAGGGGATCAGACAACATATTCCTCTCGTCATCTGGATTGATGGAAAATCGACTTTCCCGCTGAAAGGGAAAGAGGTCAGTTTTATGGGCTTTCCCACCGGGTCAGGCCCTGCCTTTTTTCAGGGGAAGTGGACTACAGATGATCTGCGCGAGGCGCTGGATCAGCTGACCCGCAAGAAATGAGGGATTATGCATTATCGATACATACTGAATGAACTTCTCCATCACAGGCACCGAACGATAGTTAATGTGCTGGGCATTGCCGTAGGAATTGCCCTTTTCGTGTCCATCAACGCCGTTTCCGGCGCGTATCAGAAGGCTGTCAGCCTGCCCTTCAAGAACCTGGGGGCGGATCTTGTCGTGCAGCGACCGGAAAAACGCGCCGTGGATTCAGGACAGCCCGCACCATCCATGCGAGGATTACGCCTGCCCTTTTCCAACCAAATCCTTTCTTCCGAAGATCTCGGAAAGCTCAAAGCTGTTCCCGGTGTGGAGGCGATGGCCGCTTCACTGCTCCTATGGGAGTTTAATCAGGGCGGGTTCAGAACGATCATGGGTGTGGACCTGTCGCAACCGAGCCTTGGTCCGGTCAAGGTAAAGGAGTGGCTTGCCAGGGGGCGCTTTCCCGATCGGGAGGGCGAAGCAGTCCTGGAAAAACATTACGCCAAGTTCCACCATGCCCAACCGGGTGACCCGATCACGATCGGGGGCCGATCCTTTAACATCGTGGGCCTGCTGGAGATCAGAGAAGGGTCCCAGATTGCGTCGGCCAACATCTACCTGCCGCTTGCCGATACGCAGACTCTGTTGGGTAACGGCGCCGGGAGTGTGAACCTTGCTTATGTCCAGCTTAAAAATCCGTCTCTTTTGAACCAGACCAAAACACAAATTGCTCAGGCGCTTCCGGGTGTTTCCGTGACCAGCTCCGACTCCTTCCTCGAACTGATGGGCGGCGTTTCACGAATTTCCGATCAGTTTTCCCTGGTCGTGTCCCTCGTTGCTTTGGGCGGCGCCATATTCCTGATTATCAAAACAATGCTCTCCAATATGGTGGAACGCTCCCGGGAAATCGGCATCCTGAAAGCCGTGGGCTGGACCGGAGGCGACGTGCAAAGGCAACTCATGGGAGAGGTATTCCTGCAGTCCATTCTGGGCGGTGTCGTGGGCATACTGGCGGGATACCTGATCTCCTATCTCCTGGGTTACCTTTCCATCCCTGTCTCAACCCCCTGGGAAGTCAATCTCATGCCTGCTTTTGCCAAAGAGGCCGGGGCGGCAGCACAAACAATTCGATTGCCCGTCAGCTTCTCGACCGGTTTGGCAGCCGCGGCCCTTGCGCTATCCCTTGTTGCAGGCGGCCTGGCAAGTTATTTTATGGGAAGCCGGTTGGCGAAAATGAAACCGGTAGATATCCTGAGGCGATTATAAAAGTTTATTTATGACCATGACACCGACAATCAATGATCTTTTCATTGCTTTCATCAGGCTCGGCTTGACGGTCTTCGGCGGTCCTGCAATGTGGCGCATATCAGAGAACTTTCCACTCAGCGCAATCAATGGCTT
>CAZOEH010000125.1:0-6047 GCA_964578785.1 uncultured Desulfonema sp.
CCGATTGCTTTCCGACCGCATGAAAGATCCACAGGATGATTTGAAACTAGTTATTGTGCGGGATATGTGGCTGACCGGCTTTGATGTTCCCTGTCTCCACACCCTTTATATTGACAAGCTGATGCAAAGGCACACCCTCATGCAGGCAATTGCGCGGGTGAACCGTGTTTTCATGGATAAACCCGGCGGACTTGTCGTTGACTACATCGGTATCGGCAACGCGCTCAAAGAAGCTCTTGCCTTCTACTCCAGTTCTGGCGGAAAAGGCGATCCGGCTGAGACACAGGCAAAAGCGCTTGAATTACTGCTTGAAAAAATTGAAGTTGTGCGTCAGATGTTTCATGGATTTGATTATATGCGTTTTTTCAGAGTCGGCACTTCCGAGCGCCTTTCTATTATCCTTTACGCCGAGGAATTCATACTTTCAAAGGAGCAGGGCAAAGACCGGTTTATCAAAGAGTCAACTGCGCTCTCAAAGCTTTTTGCGCTGGCCGTCCCGCATGAAGATGCGCTTGCTTTGACCGATGAAATAGCCTTTTTCCAGTCCGTTCGGGCGCGACTTCTGAAGTTTGAAGGCGATGGCGATAACGGTGATAAAAATAAATATGAATCCGCTATCCGGCAGATCGTGAATCAGGCGGTTGAATCAACCGAAGTTGTGGATATCTTCGATGCGGCAGGTATCAGAAAACCGGATATTTCGTTGCTCTCTGAAGAATTCCTGCAAGATGTCAAAAAGTTGGAGCATAAAAACCTTGGCCTTGAACTTTTAAAGAAAATTCTCAATGATGAAATCAAGGTGCGGCTTAAATTTAATATTACGGAAGGAAAGAATCTTCTGGACATGCTTGAGGCATCGATAAAAAAGTACCAGAACAACCTTTTGACAACTGCTGAAATCATCGATGAATTGCTGGCAATCGCAAGACAAATCAGAGCGGTAGACGGTTTAGCGGAGAAGCTGAAATTAACAAAAGACGAATTTGCATTCTATACAGCATTGGAAATCAACGACAGCGCGGTAAAAATTCTGGGCGATGAAACACTGAAAAATATAGCCCGTGAAATCGCGGACAAGGTTCGTAAAAACGCAACGATAGACTGGACAATGAAAGAAAGCGCCAGGGCAAAACTCATGGTTATTGTAAGGCGTACTTTGAATAAATACGGATATCCACCGGACAAACAGCAGAAAGCAGTTGATACAGTGCTCAAACAGGCTGAAGTTCTGGCGGATTATTGGGTAAATGATTATTCAACAGGGCGGGGATGAAGCGCAATCTGTCCCAGATGGACAGAATGACTTTTTACGAAACTTTCAATATTGCATGATCATTTCATCGTGTACTTCCAGATAAGCGAAATCATCAGGATGGAGAGGGAGAGGAGAAGAAAGAATTTTACAGTGTTTGCGCCTTTTTTTACGGCAAGACTGCTGTCCCAGACCCCAACGACGAACCTGCATCAAAATCGTTGGAACGCATCAAAGCGGAAAAAGAAAAAACGGCAATTAAAAAACGGAGCAATAATTAATGTATCTGTTTATGGACGAATCCAGCTGCCTGGTATTCCCATAAAATGCAAAACCCCATGCGCTATTTACGAGCAACCATCCGGAAGCCCACGCATGAGGAATTACTTGCGCTTGAAGAATGGCCTTTTCGCCATTAAAAGTCAAGAGGGAATTCATGACTGAAGCATTGGTTTCTAAAATCAAACCCGAAAAAGAAACGCTGCAAAAGAAAAGTAAGTTCAAATTTTATTTTGGCAAAACCGGTTTAATATAGTATATTGCAGACGCAATAGTTCACCGAATAGCTGAATAATTGTGCTATTGATATACTATAAAAGGCGAAATATGGTTGGAAATAAGAACATAGTAAAAGATTTATCCGGCATCGGAAAACTGGATCGCAAAAGGCTGGGACAGGTGGTTCGCGACGCTAAAGGTTCTATATCTGTCTCTGATACAGCAAAAATTTTAAATGTGGCGTCAACCGATGCGGCCAAGCTGCTTTCCCGCTGGGCAAAAAAAGGTTGGCTTTCCCGAGTTTACAGGGGGATGTATGTTCCCGTTCCGCTGGAGTCGCGCTCGGCGGATATGCCGCTGGAAAACGCCTGGGTGATTGCCGAAAAGTTATTTTCGCCCTGCTACATCGGCGGCTGGAGCGCCGCGGAAAACTGGGGATTGACGGAACAGATTTTCCGCAAGGTCATAGTAATGACAACGCAAAAACCGAGGCGCAGTTTATGTGTCATAAAAGGCACGGAATTTTTACTGCGCCAGATTCCCGAAAAGGCAATGTTCGGTCTCAAACCTGTCTGGCAGGGGCAGATAAAGGTGTCGGTATCCGACCCGGCGCGCACCATTGTGGATATGTTTGGTGATCCATCGCTTGGCGGAGGAATCCGTTCGGTTGCGGATATGTTTGCAAATTATCTGAAATCGGAAAACAGGAATATTGAACTGCTTCTAAAATATGCAAAACAACTGGGCAACGGCGCTGTTTTCAAACGGCTTGGTTTTATGCTGGAGATGTTTGCTCCGCAGGAATCGGATGCCATAGCCAAATGTATTGCGCAATTGACCAAAGGAAACACAAAACTGGATGCAACGCTTGCCACAGATAAGTTGATTACGCGCTGGCGCTTGTGGATACCTGAAAGCTGGAGCAAAATTAAATGATCACCCGGCAGGAAATTATGGATGCGTCGCGCGAATTTGGACTCAGCGCGCACATTATTGAAAAAGATTACGTGCTCGGCTGGCTGCTGGACGGAATTTCAAAACATAATGTCATAGGCAAAGACTGGATATTCAAAGGCGGCACCTGTCTTAAGAAGTGTTACTTTGAAACATACCGTTTTTCCGAAGATTTAGATTTTACGCTCATTCAGGAAAATCATCTCAATGCGAACTTACTGACGGAGGCGTTCCAGGAAATAGCCGATTCGATTTACAATGAGACTGGTCTGGAAATTCCAAAGAATTTAATCAGGTTTGAAATTTATGAAAATCCTCGTGGAAAGTTATCGGCGGAAGGGAAAATAAGCTACCGCGGGCCGATGCAGCAGCGCGGTGACCTGCCACGTGTTAAATTGGATTTGACTGCTGACGAGTTCATCTCACTTTCGCCGGTGATAAGGGAAGTTCAGCATTCCTATTCCGACAAACCTCTCAGCGGTATTTTTGTTCAATGTTATTGTTTTGAAGAGGTGTTTGCGGAAAAAATCCGGGCGCTGGCAGAAAGGCTTCGGCCAAGAGACCTCTATGACGTTATTCATTTATATCATCACAATGATGTAACTCCCGATCATAATATTTTAATCAAAACACTCAAACAGAAATGTGATTTCAAAGGTATTATAACGCCAACAGCAAAAACGTTGGCAGATAAACCCGAACGCATTGAATTGGAAGCGGAATGGGCGAATATGCTGGCTCATCAGTTGCCCGCGCTTCCTCCCTATGAACAATTTTGGCGAGAACTGCCCGCTTTGTTTGAGTGGTTGCATAAGACAACAGAGAAAGCGGCGGTTGCGGCGGCGCCGATTTCATCCGGTAGAATCGAAATTGACACATCATGGCAAATGCCGGCCATGACACAAACATGGCATGACCTAACAACTTCACCTTTGCACTTAATACGTTTTGCCGCTGCAAATCATTTGTGCGTCAACCTTCAATATCAGGGCAGTTCGCGGCTGATAGAGCCATATTCCTTGCGTATGACAAAGAAAGGCGATTTGCTGCTATACGCGGTAAAACACGACACACGAGAAGACCGCTCGTATCGGGTGGATCGTATCGGCGGCGCTCAAATCACGAGTACGCCGTTTACGCCTAAATACAGAATTGAATTAACGGCGACAGGCCCTGTATCTGCTCCGCCTGTGGCCGGTAGAAGAGTGATGCATGTAACAAAATCAGACTTTGGATTAGTATCGAAAAAGAAATCCAATTATAGACCAGCCTATATTGTAGAATGTTCTTATTGCGGGAAAAAATTTAAACATACACAATATTCAACACGACTGAACCCACACAAAGATCGGCATGGATATCCCTGTTTGGGCCGAATAGGATATATAATTGATACTAAATATTAAGTATTCGGGAGAATAATATTTCATGACTGAAGCGTTAATTTCAAAAGTATGGTCGTTCTGCAATACCCTGCGGGATGACGGTGTGATTTATGGCGACTATTTGGAGCAGCTCACCCATCTGCTGTTTTTGAAGATGGCGGACGAGTTCAGCAGACCGCCATCCCAGACATCATGGCCAACGACATCATCGCAAATCTGGAAGCAGCCGTTGAAAGCTTCAAAGAAATCATGGTAACCATCAACGGGAAATAAGAAGAGAGGATGAACGGCTATTGGAGAAAAGTGGAACGCCCATTATATCTATTAGTTCTTTATGCGTTATTGACCTAACTCCAAGCAACGTAATTTCTTGCTATATATATTGCATGATCATTTCATCGTGTACTTCCAGATAAGCGAAATCATCAGGATGGAGAGGGAGAGGAGGAGAAAGAATTTTACTATGTTTGCGCCTTTTTTTACGGCAAGACTGCTCCCCAGATAATTTCCCATCGCGAACACCTGAGGAAAATGGTTGAACAGTCGATCTGCATTGTTACAGCGCTGAATCCCTATATCGGCTATACAACGCGATACAAGTAGCACAGGAAGCGCTGGCGAGCGGTAAAAGCGTCTATGAAGTGTAATGGGGTCGGGCCAAGAGAACTATCTGATATGGCGGAATTATTGATAATTCTGTCCTCTGAAATTATAACGAGTTTTTCGAGGGCAAAAAATCTGTTAAGCGCGGACCGTTAACCAAAAAACTATAGTTCATCACACGGCAGTGGTTTCCGGCCCGGAACCTTAGCCAGTATTTTCCCGAAATTCTCTTTTTTAGCTCTCCCGGCTCTGGCCATCAAATAGTCTTCCGTCATCAATGCCGATATTTTCTCTGATACGGCAGAGGAGATAAACTGATTGATAGAAACACCCTCTTTATTGGCAACCTCTTTGATATGACGATGAATTGATTCAGGTAACCGCAGGCTTAAAGCGCTCATAATATATTCTCCATCAGTTCTTTGGGTGTTATTGATCTTACTCCAAATGACGCAATTCCTTTGAAATGCCTTTGATTGTACGTCACTATTAGATGCGTTTCTGAGGCAACGGCGAGTTCCAATAAGTGATCGTCATTTGGATCAGGCAAGCGTGGACGCCATAAGAAATATATCTTTTGATGTTCGCTCTTCAGGCAGAAATAATCCAGTAATTTTTCAATTTCACTATCCGATAAACTCAAAACTGCTTGATTCCTCTTCAGTATCTCCTCGTATTCAAACAGCAAAGTGGTGGATATCACCATTTTAAGCCGATCTTTATATATTGCCTGTAATACCTTAAAAGAAGCCCCTTTAGATGAATAAAGGCCCGAATATAGAACATTCGTATCCAATACGATTCTGGTTTTCTTGCCGGCCATATTGATGATACTATATGTGGTATCATGGTATTGTCAAGAAGTAAGTTAAAGTTGAGGGGCTTGATCGACTTACATGCGCCTGCCGGAGAGACAATTTACGAAGCCGTCAATATTGCATGATCATTTCATCGTGTACTTCCAGATAAGCGAAATCATCAGGATGGAGAGGGAGAGGAGGAGAAAGAATTTTACAATGTTTGCGCCTTTTTTTGCGGCAAGGCTGCTGCCCAGATAATTTCCCAGGATATTGGCAACGGCAAGCGGTATTCCGAGCATGTAGATGACTTTACCTCCTAGGATAAAAATCGTAAGTGCGCCTAAATTGGATGCAAGATTGAAAACTTTTGCCGTGGCTGAAGATTGCACAAGGCCAAGTCCTATGAACATATAGAAGGCTATAATCAGGAAACTCCCGGTTCCGGGGCCGAAGAAGCCGTCATAAAATCCGATAAGAAGGCAGATGGCAGGTATTTTTACGGTAAGATCAAATTTTGACGGTTCTTTTCCTGTCGCCCGCTCTTTTTGCGGTATC
>CAZOEH010000125.1:6057-8083 GCA_964578785.1 uncultured Desulfonema sp.
AAGCGGAAGAAGAAATATAATAATTTTTCCGACGGTTTCATTGTTAAATACCAGGATTGTTTTTGTGCCGATAAAAGAACCGAGCAGGGAGAAGGCAATACCCGAAGCGGTGAGTTTCCAGACGACCTTTTTTTTAAGGATAAAATTGATCAATGCGGCGCCGGTTCCTATTGAAGACGCGAATTTATTTGTTCCAAGGGCAACCTGGGGAGGGAGCCCGGCAAGCAGCAGGGAGGGCAGAAGCAGAAGACCGCCGCCGCCGGCAATGCTGTCGATGAATCCGGCCAGAAAAGAGACAGCGGATAGAATTATTGTTATCGTTATATTATCAAATTCAAACATTGATTTCCTCTTCTGAGTTGTGTATCTCCAAACAAACCCTGAACCCCTGAAGCCTCGAACCCTTAACGATTTTTTTATTATCAGGAAATATATGATGTGCAAAGGTTTTGTTTGCTAAAAATCTCAAATCAGTTCGCATATTATTTTTTACGGGAGCATCATATTTGACTTAGCATAGGTTGTGCTTATATTCGATGGCGTAACAGAAAGCCCATTTTTAATTATTTAACATGTTTATTGAGGGAGAATATAAATGAAAATCGCATTTCCATCTCAGGCAGATCTCGGTATTGCGAGCCGGATCTTCAATCATTTCGGTTCGGCCGGTTTTTTTATAATCGTCGACACTGAAACCGGAATAATAAAATCTTCAGCCAATCCGGACGTAGATCATCAGCACGGGCAATGCCAGCCTTTAAAAGCGCTTGGCGGGAATAAAGTAGATGCGGTTGCGGTTTGCGGCATAGGAAAGGGGGCGCTTGTCAAACTTCAGAATTCCGGAGTAAAAGTCTTCCGTGCAGCCGAAGGCTCTGTAAGTGAAAATCTTGATCTTATCAAATCGGGGCTTCTTCCCGAGTTTGAGTCGGCGCATACTTGTGCCGGGCATGAAACCGGACATGGAATAGGGATAATGGATAAATGTGTTCACTAGGTTTTTTGCGGCAAAGCGGGTTTTCCCGATCTGGATTCCCGCTTTCGCGGGAATGACGAAACGGTGAGTTCCGGGAATGACGAAATGGAGAGTATGAAGAAGACTTCATATCAATCCTATCATGAAGAGCAGCTGGATGCACTCCTGATGGTCGCGGAGCATCTTGGCGCTCCTGAATCGCGAATAAGACGCGAACTGCGCGATATGGCAGCCGGTTATCTTTCCTTTCGTTCCGAAGCGGATGATTTCCTGTCCGGAAATTTCAGCGATATATGCAATGAGAAATGCTACAGGAGCAATATCAGCGCCTGCTGTTCGCGTGAAGGGATAATAACTTTTTTCGCGGATGCCGTCATTAATCTTCTGGTCTCAGGGCCTGAGGAGATTTCGGCGCTGCGGGCCGTTCTGGAAAAAGAGAACAGGGGTTTCAAGTGCGTTTATCTCGGAAATAACGGATGTTTGTGGCGTGTTAAACCTGTGGTTTGCGAAATGTTTCTCTGTGATACCGCTAAAAACAGAGTATTCGGCAGGAAGCCCGGATTGATGAAAGAGTGGACGGCTCTGAAAAAGAAAGAAAAATCCTTCACCTGGCCCGACAGGCCTGTGCTGTTTGATGAAATTGAAAGTTATTTCAGGGCGGCAGGCTGCTTATCATCACTTATGTACATGCACAACAGCCCCGGTTTATTGCGGATCAAGAAACTTGCAAAGATAAATGATGCCTGAAATACTCCGGAAATTATGGTAAAGGCGCCAAGACAAAAGGGCATCTTATCATATAGATAAAAGATGCCCTTTCAACATCGTTGGTAATTTAGATTTTTACCACGTTCTTTGCCGCTGGTCCCTGTTTGCCCTGCTCTACGTCAAAGCTTACACGGTCGCCCTCAGCAAGGGTTCTGAATCCTGACATTGTTATTGCTGAATGATGGACAAATACGTCCCCGCCTTCTTCCTTTTCGATAAAACCGAAGCCTTTTTTATCGTTGAACCATTTTACAATACCTGTTGCCAAAATAAATCTCCTTTTAA
>CAZOEH010000126.1:0-8079 GCA_964578785.1 uncultured Desulfonema sp.
ATAATGAACTTTTTACTTTGCCGTCTGAAAGATTGACTTTTTGCGAATGTGTCATTATTTATAGACTCGTAAAAAATCCAAAAACATAATAATTATAAACCACGAATTATCTTTCTGCCTCATGCCTTTTCCCTTTGTTACAATCATATGGGAATCAGTTTCAAGCCGAAATTTTTCATTTTATATATATAAAGTCCGTCCACCTTCAGATATCCGTCCGCCTTGATATACGGAAAAGGTTTATTCTCGATTTCGGTTACATATGTTTCAACCTCCGCTTTTTTATTACTCCTCAATATCTGGCCGCGGTAGAGCCATTCGTGGGGCATCTCCGTCAAAAGAGCGAACCTGTGGCTCTTTACAAAGTGTTTCCATCGCTTCAATGCGATAAACTTTATTGTCTGGATAAAGGATTCTATCCCGAGAGATCCCGGACAGACGGGGTCCTGATAGAAATGGGCATCAAAAAACCATTCCGACGGATCGATCTTTTTCTCTGCCCGTATATATCCGAGTCCGGACGGTCCTCCTTTTTCCACGTACTTTACGGAATCTATCATGCGCAGAGCCTTTGACGGTATTGCCATTTGAAAAGCGTTACCGGAAACAGCGTCGTCCGGAGCAAGCGGCGCTTCATCCGGAAACGTATGCGAAATACCGGTATTTATTTCTTCCTGTGTCGGTTTGTATATCTCTTTGTCAATGTCGCGGATACCAACCTGTTGTGACAGGGCATCTTCCGAGAAGAATCCGAATACCGTATCTCCTTCATAGATGATTCTGCCTGCCTGAAGAACCTGCATATCAAATTCTTCTATAATCATATCTCCGGCCCCGGAGATTTTTTTCGTGCGCGCCCGCATGGTAATCGTTCCTGAATCGGGGTATATTTCGCCGCGCAATACGGCGCTTCCCCCCAGATTTCTGAATTTTAAATCCTTTTTGCTTTTAAGAGCCGACCCCATGTATGCGGCAAGCCATCCGCAGGGCTGGAGGGCGATTTCGAGAAGCACCGCAAAAGGCATGGAAACCGAGCGGTTTGCCCTGAAGTACCAGGCATCGGGCTTGACGTCATATTCCGCTTCGATCCAGCCTCCGGGCTTCAGAACCCAGGCTTCAGGCTCAATAGAGGTAATCCTGTCCATAAAGAGATACGGCGGTCCGGGCAGTCTGGCAATGCGCCTTTCCGAATCAAAAATCCTGTATTTATCCCCGAAAGCATCCGATGGTTTCCCGATGGAAAATGCAAGTATTCTGTCGCGGTCAAAAAGAGGATCATTATTTTTACTTCCCGATTTCCATAACGATTCTATTTCATCTCTTGTAATTCCTGTCATTTTCATCGACATGTCTTTGAAAAAAACGATCCTATGCGAGTCGGCGTACATGTACGCGTCGGCTATAACATAAGGCTCCGGGTTATATCCCAGCTCTTTTACTTCCACTTCATATATGACTTTACTCGTTTTGGGGGTGACAGGCCCGCGGCATTTTAACAGGGTTTCAATCCCGGGAACAGGTTCAATGCACACACCCGGTTTTTCAGTGACCCATCCCATGCGCATTAAAAAAACCCTCAGGGTATGGGCGCAGCATTCATACATGAGCGTTCCGGGCATAACCATGTCATCTTTAAAATGACAGGTGAGGAACCAGTCATCGGGATGAATGTCCGCTTCCGCCCTGATTAAGCCAAGGCCGAACCGGCCGCCTTCAGGGTCCAGCGAAAGGACTCTGTCGATGAGCTTCATTCTGCCGCCCGGAAGCCTGAGAGAGTCGGAGAGCCTTATTCCGCTGAAAGAAGGGCCGAAAGAGTCTGAAAGATTACCGCTCCTGATGGATTCCAGCGCCTTTTCATCAAAACTTTCCGGGTGAAACGGCACAAGATCTTTCCAGTCGTGAGGCTTTTTCCCTGGGGCGGCGGCCGTGTCTTTTTCCGTTAGAATAATACCTCCGGATTTTTTCACCTCCTCTTCGGTGAAAAAACCGGCGCATCCTTCACGCATGCTTATCAGCCTTCTATCGCCGATATATCCTTCAAATTTGAAGAAAAAAAGATATGTATCCTTCTGCTTCACGAACCTCTCTATTTCAATATCGTAACGGATTACATCCCCGGGCTGCGGCAGTCCGCGGTGAAACTTCACTGTGGCGTCGAGCAGCCTGTAAGTTCTTTCTCCCTTAACGGCCAAATCGATTCCTAAGTACGAAGAGAGGAAAAGGTCGGCCTGACCGGCTTCAACCGATATGCAGACCGGAGCCCTGTTTCCGTCAAGGTACCACGCTCCGGGTAGAACATCGTGCTCAGTGGTAATCTTTCCGGCTCCGAGAGAACATTTTTCACCGTCAACCGATATTATCCTGTCGACAAGCATTAAGGGCTCATCCGGAAGACGCACTCTTGCCCTGTATGTGTCGACAATCGCAAATTCAGGTCCAAGCACCCTGGCAACAGAACCTGTTGCAAATTCCATGCACATCTCCCGTGTGAAAAGCGGCTCTCTCTTTTTTTGCGGATTTCCCGAATCCAGACCTTTAATCAGGCGCATCTGGAGTTCAAATGTGTCGGCATAGGCTTTAGCCATATCATTTGAAAATTCGAGGAATTTTCTGTGCGCTTCGGATGTCGATTCGATATTTTTTGATATGAGTTCTATAAAACCGAGATACGGGGAGCCGGTTTTTACAGGAGCCGCTTCCTTTATTGCAGGAATAGTTGAGGGAACCGTACTGCAGGTTGATAAGGTGATTTTACGTCCGGTCGGCTCAATCCGCTTCTTTGTCTCCTGGAGCGAACCGCTGTAAAGCATTCCGAAATCGGCAGGTATTCTTTCTGCTGCGAGCGCGCCTAAAAATTTTATTAAGGAAAAGTATTCATCCTCGCCTCTGAAGGAGGCTGAAACGGAAAGATGCGGCCTTTTCCCGAGAATCCTGTCTATCATTCTGGTGCACGAGGAATGTGGCCCCATTTCAAGAAATATCCTTATACCGTCCTTATATGCCTGTTCAATTGTTGCGGCAAAATCAAAACCGCCGGTTGCCTGCTTCAGGATTGAATCGGCGGCGCTTTCACCGGTGACTTCAAAAGAACGGCCGAGGGCGCAGCTGTAAAAACTGATTCCGGCAGGCGGCGTTACCGGGAAAAGATGAAGCTTTTTGTATTTTCCGGCAACCGGATTCACGGCATCGCAGTGGACAGTCACCACACCTTCAAGAAAAACCGCTTCGCATTTAAGCTTTCTGATAACGGCTTCAACATCTTTTTTCCTCCCCCCGATCACACATTCATCCGGTGTGTTGACTATAAGAAGTCTCGCGAAGGGAAAACCGGCAATCGATTTTCTCACGGTTCCGGCAGGACGGTTTACCGCGGCGGCGCACCAGTCCAAATCTTCTCCGGGAGGGATGTTCCATGCCATGCGCGCGGAATTGCACGGACCTGCCAGTTCCGTTGTAAAGAGATCGGTCTCCGTCATTCTCTTAAGCATTTCTTCATGGTCCGGCCAGAGATTCATTGCAAAGTTGCCGGCCGATTCCCCGAGGCTGTATCCGATCACGGCAGACGGTTTAACGCCGAAACCGGTTACCAGGGCTGAAATAATTCCCCCGTAAATAACCTGCCCGAAGATCATGTTTAAAGGATTTGCGGCTATCTTTTCACGGGTGTCATTTTCCCATCCGTTTCGCCATGTATTACGCCACGGGACAAAGCATTCCGGAACAAGCTGGGTTTTAAGCCGGTTCGTTTTTCTATCCATTTTTCTTAAGATTTCCGGAAAATAAACCCCGATGCCCCGTCCCATACCAATGTAATGATTGCCTGAGCCCGGGAAAATAAATGCGATCTTTTTCGAATTTCCCAGAGGTTTCGGCGAATAGCAGATACCTCCAAGACCGTTCATTTTTTTCCCTTTGTTTGTCTCAACAACGTTTTTTGCATCGGCAATCCATTTGCGAAGCTGGACTGTATCTCCCGCTGCAATCGACAGGGCATACTTTTTGGAATTATCAGGTTTGTTGCCTTTAAACCATTTTAAGGCGCATTCGTTCACGCTCCCGCAGTCATCGACCGAATCCGAGAGCAGGCCAATTTTATCATGCAGTTCTTTTTCCGAGTTGCCCTCAATGATAAAGAGTCCTGATTTTCCGCATATCAGGGGCATCTTTCTTTCAGTCAAAACTTTTACCGGCGTTTTTGCCGCATCCTGATATTCATAAGCTTCAGCCAGAACATGCATGCAGTTTCCATCCCGGGTAACGGAGGCGGTGCATGCTATTCTGGGGCCGTCGATCCTGTCTCTGTACCAGAATTGAGTAAATGCCGGGAAATGGAGTTTACTTTCAATCCCGGAGTTCGGTTCCGTGAAATTTAAAAGGGGCGGTATTGTTTCGTGATAGAGGCAGAGGGCCGCTTTAATTAATGAAGCGAATCCTGATGCCGAGCCTGTATGGCCGATATTAGGTTTAACCGAGCCGACGGCGCAGCGGGCAGGGGAGTTTTTGTAAAAACCGTCAATAGCTCCGATTTCAATTCTGTCTTCAACAGTGCTGCCGCTGCCGTGCGCTTCATAATAACCGATATCGGACGGCTCTATGGATGCGTCGCTCAACGCTCTTTCGAAAGAAAGAGAATAAGTTTCTTTTAAGCTGATATCATTCTTCAGGCTGCCTGCGCCGGCCTTCCCGATTCCTTTTATGACCGCATAGATTCTGTCGTTATCTTCAATTGCCTTATCAAGCCTCTTTATTATAACGGCGCCGGCTCCCTCTCCAGGAAGAGTGCCGGAAGATGAAATGTCAAAAGAAGATATTCTGTCTCCTTTCGCGTATGTTTGCAATCCGTTTGCGATTATTATGCTGCGTACATCGCCGGCGAGATCAACCGCTCCTATCAGCATCATGTCGGTTGCATTATCCTGAACAGACCGCACTCCTGCTTCAAGGGCTTTGAGCCCGGATGCCGCGTCACAGGATATGACAAAACCCGGTCCTCCGAAACGGAATTCCCGGGCGATCCTGCTTGCGATTATTCCTCCGAGAGCGCCAAGCGTCCTTGATGATGTCAGGGGCGGGGAACAGGCATCCCGCATCAGTCCGATGTTTAATCCGGGATTTTCTTTTTGCGTATTAAATAGATCCCACCGGAGCTGAAAATCGGTTGCCCCGTAATCAAAGTCCGCTCCTATTATAACTCCCATGCGCGGCCGCTTTTCCCTTGCAGGAAGCTGTGCATCTTTCATAGCGCCTGAAGCGACTTTAAGGATCAAAAGATGCTGTAGCAGAATATCGGGAATTTCTACAGGCGGAATGTGAAAATTGCCGGGATCAAGATCAATATCTTTTATAAAAGCGCCGAATAGATCGGTTCCGCCGAGAAATCTTTCGGCGGCTTCATCGCATCCCTTCCATCTGCCTTCAGGTCTTTTACCTATAGAGGTATTTCCGTTGAATATTGATTCCCTGAATTCTCCAAGTGATTTGAATTTTCCGAAAAAAGCATCCATTCCTATAATCGCGACAGGAATAGCGTTTTCTCCGGCAGTAATGGACTCCGGATTTTTTATCGCTTTAGACGGGATGCGGGATACTGCCTTTGAATGTATTTCGGGAAGCCATTCCTCAAAAAGGATATGGCCGTTGATCCCGCCGAACCCGAAAGCGCTTATTGCCGCCCTTAGCGGAATATCTTTTTTTCTTTTTTCCCATTTTTCAGTTTCAGTCTGAACCCTGAAAGGGCTGCCGTGAATGGGGCTTTTTGTATGAGCCCTGTTAAAATGAAGGGATGGAGGAAGAATATTATTCTTCATGGCAAGAAGCGCTTTTATCATGCCCGCCGCGCCCGCGCCTGTAAGAAGATGGCCGATCATCGATTTGACCGAACCTATTGCGCACTGATTTTTTGACCAGCCGGATTTTCCCCATAATTCAACCAGGCTGGCAATCTCTGTTGCATCTCCTGCAGGAGTGCCGGTTCCATGACATTCGATAAGATCAACATCCCATGGGTTCCAGCCTGCCGATTCGTACGCCATTTTCATGGCGCGTACCTGACCTTCCGAATCAGGAGAGAGAAGGTTGCCGCCGATATCATTTGAAAGTCCGATGCCTCTTATGATGCCGTATACTTTATCCTTATTCTTCACGGCATCTTCGAGTCTTTTTAAAACTAGAATTCCTGCGCCTTCTCCCACAACAAGACCGTCGGCTTTTTCATCAAAAGGCGCGCAGCGGCCCGAAGGAGAAAGGGCCCTAAGCTGGCTGAATCCGACCTGCGTATAAAGACAGTCGGGTCTTGATACGCCGCCCGCCAGCATAGCGTCCGCTCTGTATGAAGTGAGTTCGTCACATGCAAGTTTGACCGCGTATATGGAAGAAGCGCAGGCCGCATCCAGTGTAAAACTTCCCCCGCAGAGACCGAGGCCTTTTGCCAGGATTGACGCCGGCAGGCTTGTCACACAGGCGGAAAGGGCCGCCTCTTCAGATAAAGGCTTTACGCCGGAAACTATCTTGCCGCCGTCAAACTTTGCCCTGTATGACTGCCCGATAATTTTTTTTGCCAGGGATGACGAAGCGTCCGTGGGAAGAGCTATGGCTGCGAGCGCGACGCCGGTTCTTTTTCTGTCAAGAGATCTGGTGACGCAGTCTGAAAACGCTTCCCGTCCGGCATGAAGAACGAACTGATAAAGAGGGTCCATATCCCGCAGGATATTTTTGTCTATGTCGAGGCCGGCCGGATCAAATTTGAAATCATTTACCAGGCATGCCTTCTTGGAATAGGTTTTATCAGAAGCCGGCTTTTCGCTGAACATGAAGTCCGGGTGAACCGACCATCTTTCTTCAGGTATTTCACGGCATGAATCGGTTTTGTTGGATATATTATGCCAGAAGGCGCCAATATCTGATGCGCCGGGAAAGATGCCTGCTATTCCAACAACTGCTATGGGAGTTTTATTCTTCATTAATCACTGAAATAATAGAGTATATTGATCACAATGTCTGATTTAGATTCAAAATCGTAAATTGTATAGCATCCTTTCAAAACAGGCAGAAATTTATATCCGACAAAGGCTTTTTAGGCAAGAGACAATATTTAATCGGCTTAAATATCCTTTGACAAACTCCTGTTAAAATGCAAAAAAATACAAACTGTTGTGCATGATATTGATTTTTCATGCGTGAACGGCTTTGTTCCCACCTTTCATTTATGATTACCAAAATATTTTCCTGCTTAGGAAGATGCCGGACCCAAGCTGTAGAGCAGGACGTGTCATACGGAGAGAGAATGCCTAAAGCCAAGAAGTCAGGAAAGAAGAATAACAAGCAGGAATCTATCGAGGCGACTCTCTGGCAGTCTGCTGATAAACTGCGTAAAAACATGGATGCTGCGGAATATAAACATGTGGTGCTCGGTCTGATTTTTCTGAAATACATATCCGATGCATTTGGGGTTCTGCATTCCAAGTTAGTAAGGGGTAAGGGCGAATATGAAGGAGCAGACCCTGAAGATCCGAACGAATACACCGCTGAAAAAGTTTTCTTTGTCCCTCCTGTTGCCCGCTGGAAACATATTTCAGATAATGCCAAAAAGACCGAAATCCTTCTCGATAATGGTAAAAAAGTAGATATCGGCGGATATGTGGACGAAGCGATGGAAGCCATTGAACGCCGGAACCCTTCTCTAAAAGGCGTTCTTCCGAAAGTTTATGCCCGCCAGAATCTTGACCGGGCAAGTCTTGGGGGTCTCATCGATCTTGTCGGCACAATCGCGCTTGGTACCGAAGAAGCGCAAAGCAAGGATGTGCTCGGTCAGGTGTATGAATATTTCTTAGGGCAATTCGCGCTGGCCGAGGGGAAAAAGGGCGGTCAGTTTTACACACCCAGAAGCGTTGTAAAGCTGCTGGTTGAAATGCTTGAACCTTATGAGGGCCGCGTGTTCGACCCTTGCTGCGGATCAGGCGGCATGTTTGTTCAGAGCGAGAAGTTCATTAAAGCTCATCAGTACCATTACAAAAATAAAAATAACGGCATCTCCTTAAATCCATTAGACCGGATTTCTATTTACGGGCAGGAGTCCAACCA
>CAZOEH010000127.1:0-8036 GCA_964578785.1 uncultured Desulfonema sp.
CTATTTGATAAATAAGTTTGTAAGATGGATACGTCCCTTATTTACT
Organism: uncultured Desulfonema sp.; assembly: GCA_964578785.1. Classification (GTDB taxonomy): domain Bacteria; phylum Desulfobacterota; class Desulfobacteria; order Desulfobacterales; family RPRI01; genus RPRI01. Next base: position 47 of record CAZOEH010000127.1, read on the forward strand.
ACCCCTTGCTTCAAGGAAGATCGCAAGAATGAAAAAGAGATATTTCGATGATTTGAAGGATGGAGAACATCTTCATTGTCAGCCTGTCGTAATGAATAGAGAGGCAATTATCGATTTTGGAAATAAATTTGATCCTCAACCGTTCCATATTGATGAGAACACGGCGAGTGAATCTCTTTTTGGCGGACTGGTTGCATCCTCCCTTCATACTCTCTCAGCTTGCACCCGGGTTGTTGTTGAGGCACAGGGGAATGTCGCAATCCTAAGCGGCGTTGGTATGCACGAGGCAAAAATGTTCAATCCTGTGCGTCCGGGTGACGTCCTTTCAGTGAATGCCAGGTGGACGGAGTTAAAAAGATCACGGAGTAAACCAGACCGAGGATTTGCATCAATCAAGTGCAAGGTTACAAATCAGCGGAAGGAGCCAGTCATTGAATATGGCTATAGGTACTTAATTGCCTGTCAGAACTTCGTGATGCCGTAGTCCCAATGATAAACCTTTTTAGCATAACAATGCTCTTGCAGCGGATCGCAAAAGGCCGCGCCCGCTGAAAAGCCCGTTACTCTATTTCAAATCCTAATCCTCAACTTCATATCTTTCCAAAGTCATTTGTTTGTGGGTGAAAGGAGTTGCCGGGAGGCGCTATTGTCCGGCTTACGTGGTGATTCCTTATTACCGAATATTGCGGCTCTTTCCCCTTGACACACAAACCCATTTTCCCTATACTGCCGCATCTAAAAAATAATATCTTTTCAAACGCTTAGGAGGATAGGTGGTTCATGCGGCCAGAGGTTCGGGTGGGATGAATATTTCAGATTTTACATTGGAGCAGCTTGCGGGCCAGCGAATCATGGCCGGATTTGAAGGGACGGAACTTTCGGGTGGGCTGAAATTTCTTATCGATACCGTTAAAGTCGGAGGTGTAATACTCTTTTCCGGGAACGTAAAGACTCCGGAACAGATTAAAAACCTGTGTGAGTCGATCCAGGATTATGCGAGATCATGCGGCCAGCCTCCTCTGATCATCTCGATTGATCAGGAAGGCGGGCAGGTGGCGAGGCTTAAGGAGCCTTTTACCGTCTTTCCGGGGAATCCGGCTATGAAAGACGAAGAGGATGCAGCCCGGTTTGCCGCTACGACTTCAACCGAACTGCTCGGGGTCGGGATAAACATGAACATGGCGCCTGTCATGGATGTAGCCCCGGAAGGAGCGCTGAGCATAATGGCCGGAAGGGTTTTCGGGCATGATCCTTACCGGGTTTCTAAGATGGGCGTTGCGGTTATCGAAGGCCTCCAGACAAAAAAAATAATGGCTGTTGCCAAGCATTTTCCGGGCATAGGAAGAACTCTTCTCGATTCCCATTTTGATCTTCCGTCACTGAATGCGGGATTTTCCGATCTGGAATCTTTTGATCTTATACCTTTTAAAGCCGCCATAAGGCATAATGTGGCAGGAATTATGCTCTCCCATATTCTTTATACCGGAATTGACGATAAATGGCCCGCAAGCCTCTCCGTTAAAATAGCAAAAGATCTTTTGCGCGATTCCATGGGTTATGAAGGGATCGTCATGACGGACGATCTCGACATGGGGGCCGTGAAAAATCATTTTGACATCAAGACGTCGGCCAGGCAGATCATTTCCGCCGGTATAGACATGATGCTGATATGCCATGCAGGGCCGGATATCGAACTTGCTTTCGGGGAAATTCTGAAGAATATGCGTGATTCGCAAAAGGTGCGGGATGATGCCGTAAAGTCGGTTGGCCGGATCATGCGGCATAAGGAACAATACCTGCCGGGGTGGTGATTTGCGGTAGGTTGGAAGACTGAAGGCCGGGTCAGGGTATGGGCCAATGCGTTCTGCCGGAATTTTTTTCATATTTCCTTCAACGGCAGCAAATTCGCATCCATTAGACCTGAACAGCCCCAAAGGATAAATGCTCACGAAGCCATGTTTCCCATCTGCCTGCTTGATCTTTGTCGACTACCCGGGGGCGTTGATTATGTTTCCTCATAATTTTCCGGCAAAACGCATTGGCCCATACCCTGACCCGGCCTTATGCAAAGGTCTTACCGCGAGCAAATTAAAAACAGACACTATTCCCTACGGTCGAAGATTCCCCGTAGCTTACTGCTGGGAGCTTCAATCTGCCGGTCTTCGTCTCTATCCGCCTTCAGCCTGTCTTCTTTACCGCTGAGATGCCGCAAGAGCCGCCTTGAGTGATTCCATGGCAGGCGGCATCTGATCTTCCAGGATTTTTGAAAAGTTGTGGGAAAGAATATGCTTTTCGTCTTTTCCCGTCATAAGCTGATATATGTTGTAGTACTTGTCTGTTTTTGACCCCTTTAGTTCATGTGTCCAGATTATTTCATCATCGCTCAGGCGCCTTAACCGGAGAGTTATAACAAGATCCGTTTCATAGGAGATGTAAGGAAGGCCGATTATGCGGGTGCACCATGCATAAAATCCCGACCCGTAATAATAGCATCTTTCCTTTAGCGTTGTTTGCCTCAGTATTCCTTCAAGCCGCCACTTTGTTTTTGCGTATCTTTCTTCAGGAAGGTAGACCGTTTTCTCAAAGAGACCGTTTTCGCTTATGTTTCTGTAAATCGCCCTTGCAAAGGAAGATTTGAACGGAAATGAATTGTATGATGAAAATCCGGTGAAGGTATCGGGTGTTTCGGAAACAAAATCGATCCATAAAACGCCCGGAATAAATCCTATCCATTTTTTAGCGTCGCTTGTTGTTCCCTGAGGCCTTAAGTCTATGAATTCATCTACGGCCAGCGTACCTTCAAAAGACTTTGAAGGAGCATACCTGCCTGTTTTATAATCAAGTGAATTGTCCAGTTTGTTTACGGCGCATGATGCGAAAATAAACGAGAAGCATATTATAACCGTTGCCTGTAAGATTTTTTTTATGGCCATGTAGTATCTCCTTTTCCAACCCGCAACATATTTTTATCTTTTTGATTATCCATCCTTCGTGTAAAAATAAAATACTAAATAGTGTCCATCGGAAACAAATTCAAGACACTATAGTGTTTCCAATTCGGAAATAGGCAATTTTGGGCAAGCTCAAGAAAATCAAGGGATTGCGCGGAGGCATACGCAATGTATGCCGCACAAGAAATCCCGCAGATTGACACCGAGATCGCACAAAAGGGCCATTTCCGGATGGAAACTAGATCGCTCTCGAAAATACATCCATACTCAAATCCTGAACTCCGCCGTCTATGAGATGGTAATAACCTGCTGCGGCTATCATGGCGGCATTATCCCCGCAGAGATCCGGAGAAGGTATATGAATCTTTATCCCCGAAATACCGGCGTCATTTATTACTTTTTCTCTAAATCGCCTGTTTGCAGCAACCCCCCCGACCATAGCGATATGGTCGCATCTTTTTTCTTTCGCGGCAAGCAGAAGTTTGCAGGATAAAACGTCAACGACCGACTCCTGGAAACCCGCTGCGATATCGGGTATCATTTCTTTGTATCCGGCGGAATGAGATTGTACAAAACGGCTGACCGATGTCTTTAAGCCGCTGAAGCTGAAATCGAATCCAGATTTGTCAAGGTAGGGCCTCGGAAAATCAATTTTGCCCGGATCTCCTTTTTCGGCGAGCTTTCCGATGATGCTTCCCCCCGGATATCCGAGGCCGAGCATTTTTGCAACCTTGTCAAAGGCTTCTCCGGCCGCATCATCGCGGGTTTGTCCGAGAAGCTCCATGCTGGTGTGGGAAGTGACAAGATAAAGGCCCGTGTGCCCTCCCGAGGCAAGAAGAGATATGAAAGGAAAAGGGGGCGGATCGGGCTCCAGGAAAACAGAGTGGATATGTCCCTCAAGGTGATTTACGCCTGTCCATGGGATACCAAGTCCGAATGCGTAGGCCTTTGCGAAAGAAAAACCGACCAGCAGGCAACCGATAAGTCCGGGCCCGCGTGTAACTGCTATAGAATCAAGCCGGTCCGGCCCGATGCCGGATGATTTTATTGCTTCCCTGACCGCCGGGACGATGGCCTCCATGTGTTGCCGGGAGGCAAGTTCCGGAACGACTCCGCCGTATCTGGAATGAATCTCGACCTGGGATGATACTATTGAAGAGAGTATTTCGGTTCCGTTATTGACGACTGATGCGGCGGTCTCATCGCAGGATGTTTCAATTCCAAGAATAATCATGGGAGATTCAGTTTAAAACACTTGATAGATATATTCTGATGTTTTTCATACCCATTTTAATTTTGCCTGAGAGTTTTTTCTTTCCGCCACATCTCCTATGAGATATGTTTTTTCATTTATTGCCGCAAAGCGTTCCATTACTTCATGTGCCGATTTTTCCGGGACAATTGCGACCATGCCTATCCCGTTATTGAAAGTTCTCATCATCTCTTCTTCAGATATTTTCCCGGCCTCTTTCAGATAATTAAAGACGGGAGGTATATCCCAGCTTCCTTTTGTAATTCTCAGCATGCATGTTTCCGGTATTATACGGATAATGTTTTCAGATATTCCTCCGCCTGTTATGTGGGCCAGTCCGTGAATAGGGAGATCCTTCAGCTGGCCGAGAATTATTCCCGAATAGATCCTTGTGGGAGTGAGAAGCTCTTCTCCTATTGTTCTGCCGAGTTCGGGAATATATGAATCGATTTTCAGTTTCAGAAGATCAAAGCATATTTTGCGCGCGAGCGAATATCCGTTGCTGTGAAGACCGCTTGAAGTAATAGCAATAAGTTTATGCCCCATGCGTATACCGGAGCCGTCTATGATTTTGTGATAATCGACAAGGCCGACTGCGAAGCCTGCAAGGTCATACTCGTTTTTCTTGTAAAATCCGGGCATTTCAGCTGTTTCGCCGCCCAGGAGAGCGCATTTTGCCTGTTTGCATCCTTCTGAAATTCCCTTTATGACATCTATGGCTATATCAGTATCGAGCTTGCCGGTGGCGAAGTAATCAAGGAAAAATAAAGGTTCGGCTCCCTGAACCAGGATATCGTTCACGCTCATCGCAACAAGATCAATGCCGATCGTGTCATGCTTGCCTGCCATGAAGGCAACTTTCAGTTTTGTTCCGACTCCGTCGGTTGAACTCACTAGCACAGGCTTCTGCATGTTTGCCGTGTTAAGGGAAAAGAGACCGCCGAATCCTCCTATTTCACCTATTACACCTGACCTGTTTGTTTTTTTTGCAATTTCTTTTATCGATTCCACCAGCCTGCTTGCCTTATCGATATCCACACCCGCGTCGGCATATGTCAGAGATTCATTCATAATAAACTCCGTTTTGTAAAAAAGATAAAATCCGGCATGCTTAAGCTGTAAACCCCGATTAACTGTGCTTAAATCTGAAAAAGCAGATATTTATCCGCAGGGGAAAAATGCTGTTTATCATTAACCAATAAAGCGTACCGGCTTATTCGGGTGCATAAGGTAAGCATGTCTGATTTTTTGTAGAATTTAATGTGAATTTAAACCGGTCAGGCTAAAAAGTCAAAACAAATTTTTTGACAAAAGTAGCCATATATTGTAGCTAAACTGTGATATTAATATTAACACACGGGAAGATATGGGGCTAATATCATGAACAAGTTTGCAAGGCTTGACCGTTTACCGCCGTATGTCTTTGCGACCGTCAACAAGATAAAGATGGATGCAAGGCACGCAGGAGAAGATATCATCGATCTCGGCATGGGTAATCCCGATCTCGGAACACCCCAGCATATAGTCGACAAGCTGACCGAGGCGGCTCAGAAGCCGCCTAATCACCGTTATTCCGCCTCCATGGGGATAACCAAGCTGAGAATGGCCATAACCGGCTGGTATAAGCGAAAGTTCGATGTGGATATTGATCCTGATAGCGAAGCTATTGTAACAATAGGGGTAAAGGAAGGGCTATCCCATCTTATACTTGTTACAGTAAGGCCCGGGGATGTAATTTTTACCCCCACGCCGACTTATCCCATTCATCCGTTCTCCGCAATCATTGCAGGGGGGGATGTCCGGGGGATTCCGGTCGGGCCCGGCTGCGATTTTTTTGAGAACCTGATCAATGCCACACGGCAGACATGGCCGAAGCCGAAAGTTCTCATAATAAGCTATCCTCACAATCCGACTACAGAAGTGGTGAATCTCGATTTTTTCGAAAAGATTGTCGATTATGCGAAGGAGCACGACATTATGGTCATCCACGACTTCGCATATGCGGATCTTATTTTTGACGGCTATACCGCTCCGAGTTTTCTGCAGGTCAAGGGCGCAAAGGATGTCGGGGTTGAATTCTTTTCACTTTCAAAAAGCTATAACATGCCGGGCTGGCGCGTCGGTTTTTGCGTCGGTAATCCGGAGATTGTCGCCGCTCTGCGCAGAATAAAAAGCTACCTCGATTACGGAGTATTCCAGCCGATTCAGATAGCGTCGATTATTGCTTTAAACGGTCCGCAGGATTGCGTGCAGGAGATATGCAATACATACAGAGAGCGCAGGGACGCCCTTATAAACGGACTCGGCAGAGTAGGCTGGGATATCAAGAGCCCTAAGGGGACAATGTTTGTATGGGGAAAAATTCCCGATAAATATGTAAAGATGGGTTCGGTGGAATTTTCAAAGTTTCTTATAAAGGAGGCGCAGGTTGCTGTTGCGCCGGGTCTCGGGTTCGGGGAGTACGGAGATGAATATGTCCGCTTCGCGCTTATTGAAAATGCGATGCGCATAAACCAGGCTGTTCGCGGAATCAAAAAGATTCTGTAGTTTGTTAAATCAGGACGCGGATTTTAGCCTATAGACGCAGATAATTATTATATTAGTTCTTTTTATTTAAAATCCGGGCAATCCGTGTTCATCTGCGTCCAAAATACAAATTCCTGTACCACAAATTTATGTTTCTACAGACGGAGATTGTTTGTATGAGAAAAATTAATATTGGTTTGCTGGGTTGCGGAACTGTCGGAACAGGAGTCGCAAAAATACTTCTCGAAAAGAAAGACCTCATCAGCTCAAGAGTAGGAGCCGAATTGAATTTAAAATATGTCGCCGATCTTGATCCGGGCCGCGACAGAGGGGTTAAATTCGATGAAGGAGTGTTTACCGGAGATGCCTTTAAAGTAATCGATGATCCTGAAACGGATATAATACTTGAAATGATAGGCGGCGAGAAGACCGCGAAGGATTTTATTTTAAGGGCCATCGGGAACGGAAAACAGGTGGTGACGGCAAACAAGGCTCTTCTTGCATCCTGCGGAAATGAAATATTCAGGGCTGCCGCCGCTAAAGGAGTCGACGTTGCATATGAAGCAAGCGTCGGAGGCTGTATACCTATTATCAAAACCCTGAGAGAATCCCTTGCTGGAAACAATATCAAATCTATGACAGGGATATTAAACGGAACATGCAACTATATACTCTCAAAGATAACGGATGACGGAAGCAGGTTTGAAGCGGCCCTTTCCGAGGCGCAGGCAAAAGGGTTTGCCGAAGCCGACCCTACGCTCGACATAGAAGGGTTTGATACGGCCCATAAGCTTGCCGTTCTTACCTCGATAGCCTACGGCGCGGAGATTAATTTCAAAGATATTTATATAGAAGGTATTTCAAAGATCACTCCGCTTGACATCGAGTTTGCAGGCCAGTTCGGTTACAGGATCAAGCTTCTCGCAATAAGCAAAAACAGGGGAGCCTCTGTTGAAGCGAGAGTGCATCCGACAATGATCCCTTTCCAGAATCTTCTGTCCAATGTCAACGGCCCTCTTAATGCCATTACCGTATCGGGTGACGCAGTCGGAGATATCCTGCTTTACGGGCTGGGCGCCGGCATGATGCCCACCGCAAGCGCCGTTATAAGCGATACGGTCGATCTCGCAAGGAATATCCTCTCCGGTTCGATCGGAAGAATACCCCTGCTTTCATTCCGGATGACGGATATCAGGAAAATCCCTGTCATGCCGGTTGACGAAATATCAACCCATTACTATTTCAGGTTTGCGGCTCTTGA
>CAZOEH010000128.1:0-2974 GCA_964578785.1 uncultured Desulfonema sp.
CGCCTGAACGCTTCGGTCAGGAGGTCTTCACCGGATTTACCTTCAAGAAAAGGATAGAAGGAAAAGGCGATTTTACCGCCCGGGCGAAGACATAAGGCTGCCTCTCGGATGGTTTTCTCAACATCGGGGAAAATGAAGATCGAAGCGTTATAAAGCACATAATCAAAAATCCGGCCTTCCGTAATGCCTGTAAGCTTTTCTCCGTCACCGACCTCAAGGCGGATGTCGGGAGAATCACACAACAGCCGGCCCGCTTCGATCATTTTTTCGGATAGATCAACACCAAGTACACGACAGGAAAACCGCTCGTTTAAGACCCTGGCCGAGATCCCGCTTCCGCAGCCCACATCCAGTACAATTGAATCCGGCTTTAAGTTTATGCTTTCAGCCAGCTTCAGCGCAAGGGATGCGAAAAAATGATGCTTTTCTTCAAATCCGTTGTACATCTGACAGCTTCTGTCAAAATTATCTTTAACACTGAGTTTTACTTTCTCATTGAAACTGGGCGACTCCATCAGCTCCTCCTGCCGGTCTGATCTCCGGCCTTCCTGACCCCCTGTCCCCGGATCCCGGTCATTTCTCTTTACCTGTCCAGATTTACCAGAGTTCTGCCTTTCAGCGCTCCTTTCAGAATTAACCCTATTTTATAATCCAATTCCCCGAGGGATATCTCATCATACAGATATTCAAGCATATCAGGCTTCCATGTATCGGCCAGTTTTGCCCAGATCTCCTTCCTGAAAGGCATGGGACAGTTTTGAGAATCAATCCCCACCAGAGATACACCTCTTAATATGAACGGAAATACATTAATAGGCAAATCGGGCGAAGCCACATTTCCGCAACAGGTAACAACACCGAGGGGTCCGGTGGATTTAATCGCTGTTGCAAGTATTTCACCGCCTGTTGTATCGATTGCGCCGGCCCAGCGCGCTTTTAAAATCGGGCGGTTGCTGTTTTCCGTAAATTCTTTTCTGCTTATTATTTCTCCGGCTCCCAGTTTTTTTAAGAGACCTTCCGCGTCGGATTTCCCGGAAATCGCTGTCACGGAATATCCCAGCTTCGACAGGATACCGACAGCAATACTTCCGACTCCGCCGGTTGCTCCTGTAACCAGTATCACTCCTTGTTCCGGTTTGACGGTCGCTGTTAACTTGTGTACCGACATGCCTGCCGTAAAACCGGCGGTGCCGAATATCATGCTCTCCTTAAGGGTCAAACCGGAAGGCAGTTTTACCACCCAGCCTGCCGGAACCCGGATATACTGCCCGAACCCTCCCGGTGTATTCATGCCGAGATCGTAACTGGTTACTATAACCTCGTCTCCAGGAATAAAACCGCCATCCGCGCTCTCTTCGACTGTTCCTGCGGCATCAATGCCGGGCGTATGCGGGTAGGTTCTGGTTATTGATTTATTTCCGGTAGCGGAAAGCGCGTCCTTATAATTAAGGGAAGAATATTTGACCCGTACAATTACCTCTCCGGCAGGAAGACCGCTGATTGTATTGTTTTTAATCTTTCTGATGAACACATTGTTACCGGATTCTTCGACAACAAGCGCCTTATAGCTTTTGTTTTCCATAAAAACTCCTCCCACTTTTACGTGCGGCAATATTATCGCGATTAAAGGCGGACATAAACAGCGAGCGCATTTCCACATGATCGTGGCGAAGAACTTTAATTTTTTGCTTCCGCCCGAAGAAGCTTTTTGTTAAGTTTTCCAACCGATGTAAGAGGAAGCTCTTTTCTTATCTCGACTATTTTTGGAACTTCATACGGAGCGAGCTTCTCCCTGGCAAATCTTAGAATATCTTTCTCTACCTCGTTTTTATCCTTGTCCTTATATTCCTTTGCAAGCATTACAAAAGCTTTTACAAGCTCAGAACCGGGCCGCTCAGGATTAGGTATGCCAATCGTCGCAATCATTTCTATTGCCGGATGCCCCGTCAGCACCTCTTCCACCTTCTTCGAAAAGACTTTAAATCCGCCCACAATCAGCATATCCTTGGTTCTGTCCACTACTCTCAGATAACCGTCCTCATCCTGGACGGCAACATCCCCTGTATGTAAATACCCATCCGCATCAATAGTCTTTTTCGTTTCCTCAGGCATGTTATAATAACCAACCATTACCTGCGGACCTTTTACGCAAATTTCCCCGGGCTGACCCGGTTCGACTTCTTTACCGGTATCCGTATCCAGCAACTTTATATCCGTATTTAACAATGGCAGTCCTATTGAGCCCAGCTTCTTTTTACCTTTAGACGGATTCATTGTTGTCAACGGGGATGTTTCAGTCATTCCATAGATTTCAAGCAGTTTGCCTTTACCCACAATCTCTTCAAACTCTTTCTGCGATTCCTCAGGAAAAGGCGCGGCCCCACTCATGCATATATCAACACCGGAATAATCGAGTTTCCTGAATTTGGGGTTTGTCATCAGGAGCTGATACAAAGACGGGACATTAACAAGTATAGTCGGCTTAAATTTTTCCATCTGGGCACAGATAAAATCAGTATCTCTCGGGTTGGGGACAAGCACCTGTGTCAACCCCAGGAATATACAGGTTGTATTGAAAAAAAGACCAGCCATGTGAAAAAACGGGAACCCTGACAGGGCAAGGCCCTTGCCCTGTTCCCATCCCAGCCATGTCTGGACTATTATCATATCCGAAACTGCGTTCCGGTGGCTGAGCATAGCCCCCTTCGGCGCCCCCGTGGTGCCGCCGGTATACTGCAGATATGCGATATCATCAGGTGTAATTTTGACGTCAGGGCTCTTCGCAGGAAATGTCTCACTTTTTATTACATCTTTAAATACATATACCTGTTTGCCTTTCAGGGGTGTCACTTCACCTTTTGGTATCTTCTTCAGCATCTGCCCCAGTATTCTTTTTATGGCAGGAAGAAATCCGCCTACGCTTGTTGCTACAACCACTTTCAGCTCAGGCAGATTCGACTCGATCTTTACAAGC
>CAZOEH010000128.1:2984-7885 GCA_964578785.1 uncultured Desulfonema sp.
CAAATATGGCATCAAGCGTAACAAGGGCTTTTGCCTTTGAGTCATTAAGCTGATATTGCATTTCTTCTGGCGAGAGAAGTGGCGAAACACCGGAAACAACACACCCGGCTTTTAATGTTCCCAGCCATGCTATAACATATTCTGGAATATTCGGAAGATTGATCCCTACCACATCGCCTTTTTTCAGCCCGTTTTGAATGAGCATATTGGCAAATTTGTTCGCATACTTGTCCAGATCGGCAAATGATACCTCAACACCAAAATAAGTGAATGCCGCTTTTTCCGAATATTTTTGAAATGCTGGCCTGATAATATCAACATACGAGGTTTCCCATATACCTGGATCAAGATCTTTGAGACCGGCGTCATACGATTTTCTCCAGAACTGTTCCCTTTCCATAATAAAATTACCTCCTGTTTCGCTTTTAAAGAAAATGGTTGGAGTAATTCTGATGGACTCGTAAAAAGTCCATCATATTTTCAGGGCCGCCAGAAAGCCTCCATGGATCGCATCGTTGATTTTCCCGGGGCGGATGCAGTCTCCGACAACGTCAAAAGGAATAACCAGATTTTGCATTTCAACCGAAAGCCTCTTAACCGGTCGCGAGCCGGACGCCAGAATCATCTGATCAAAATGCATTTCATCTTTCTTTCCGTCCTTTTCAAAAAGAACCTTTCCCTGACGGATGGAATTGACTTTCGCGCCGGTAAGGATCTTTATGTCGAAACGTTTCAGATTGTCAAACAGCACCCAGCGGGTTGACCTTCCGACATCGACGCCGGCTTTGGGAAGCATTTCAAATACCGTAACCCTGGATGTGCCGTGAAACATAAGCTCCCGCATGCGTTCCACGCTTTCTGCCTCGTATGCAAAAAGGAAATGGAGGGTTTCGGGATTAATGGTTCCCTTGGCGGCAACAAAAAGGGCGGTTTCAAGTCCTACGGCACCGCCGCCGATAACGGCGACAGATCGGCCCAGCAGGGGATTTTTGCCGAGGACATCCCAGGCAGAGAGCACGCAGGAGCTGTCAACGCCTTCGATGGGAGGTATGACAGCTTCGGCGCCTTCGGCAACAATGACATGGTCTGGTTGTTTCTCTTTTAACAGGGCGATATTCACTTCCGTGTTCAGATGAAGAGGAATGGCATATTTATTGATCATGGCCCGGTAGTAGCGGATAAATTCAAGCAACTCCTGCTTATGGGGCGGTGCGCCTGCCAGCCGGAGCTGACCGCCGATCTCCCCGGCTTTTTCGTAGATTTCCACCCGGTGTCCAGCTATGGCGGCGGTCACTGCCGCTTCCAGGCCGCCTGCACCTGCGCCAACCACCATGACGTTTTTGGGTGAATCGGTTCTGATAATATTCCGCTCTCCTTCAAATCCGGCCCTGGGGTTGCCGACACAAAATACGGGCATGCCGCTGAAAACCTGATCCGTGCAGCCCTGGGAACAGGCTACGCAGGGACGTATTTCATGGGCGCGTCCTTCCATGGCTTTCTTCGGCCATTGAGGGTCGGCAATGAGAACGCGGCCCAGGTTGACCATGTCGGCATATCCGTCTTTGATGATTTTTTCCGCCGTCTCCGGATCTGCAATACGGTTAGAGGCCATAACAGGAACCGATACTGCTTTTTTAATATTCAGCGCCAGATAAGCATAGGCTGAGCGGGGCAGCTCCATGGGAAGCTGGGGCACCCGGGTTTCATGCCAGCCGCCCGTTACGTTGATTGCATCCGCTCCGGCCTTCTCATAAACCTGCGCGATTAAAGGTGTTTCCGCATCGGTGTTGCTGCCCGGCACGAAATCGTTGCCGGCCGTCCGTACTGTTATTGGGTAGTCGCTGCCGAGTGCCGCCCGGACATCTTCAATCAGTTCGCGCGGAAAGCGCAGACGGTTTTCAAAACTACCTCCGTAATCATCGGTACGCTGATTTCTGAGAGGGGAGACAAACTGGGTGATAAGATATCCGCCCGACGCGATAATTTCAACGCCGTCAAACCCGGCGGCCCTGGCTCGGACGGCGGCCCTGACAAAAGCGCTCTGTACCTCTCGGATATCATGCAGCGTCATTTCACGCGGGGTAATTTTGGAATAAATTGAATACACGGGCGAGGGCGCTATTGGAGTCTGACCGTCTATTATAATGGGGTGGGAATAAGCGCCGGCATGAAAAAGCTGAACCCACGGGCTGGCCCCTTCGTTTCGGATGGTGTCAGCCAGTTTCCGGAAATCAGCAATCGCCCCGTCTTCGGCAAGAGATAGAACCAGCAGACCGGAACCTATGAAATCGACCCCCACCGGGCCCACGGTAACTATTCCGGCGCCACCTGCGGCTTTTTCCCGGAAGTAATGGAAATAACGATCGTTTAATTTCCGGTCGTGGGAATAGAGAAGACCGAGAGCCGGATAGGCGATGCGATTCTTGATTTCAAGCTTATTGATCCTGATCGGGCTGAACAGATAACTGTACATGTTTACTCCTTCACTTAAACATTCCCGGCGGCGGGCCGTTGTCCGGCGGACCGGCAAAAGCCTGGGCCAGCTTCATCCATTCAGCGGCCACATCCCCGCTGACTTCTAACCCGGTGTCATTAACATGCCGGCGCTGGGTTACCACCAGGCAAAAGTCTTCCGCCGAGCCGCGCACCAGATCAGCGGCGTTTTCAGGCCCCCAGCTCCATCTGCTTCCCGAAGGTGCGGTCAGCTCTACCCGCACAGGCTTTTCCGGAACAGGCAGGTTGCGGTTGGCGAAACTCCAGCCAAAGGTTTTGAATCCAATGTGGGCGATATGACGCAGCCTGTCACCGGATGTACGCCGAATTTTAAGAACATCAGCCACATCTTGGCCGTGAGCCCATGTTTCCATAAGACGCGCGGTGGCAAAGGATTTGGCGCTCATGGGCGGACCGTACCAGGGCAAACGGTCTTTCGGATCAAGCGGGGATAGAGCTTTTACGAGCAGCGAGCGCTCGGTGCGCCACCAGGCCAGCAGCCCGGCAACAGTCATCTCCCGGCCGCGCGTCAGAGTTTTTTGGTTAAAGCTTTCAAAGCTGTCCAGATTTTTGAACAGCTCTTCCGCGCTCCGCGCAAAGGAAGAAGCATCTGTAACCGCCTCTCTTGCAGCGGCATCGAAAAAGGCGATATGGCAGATCTGATCTTTAACGCTCCATCCGGCGCAATGGGTTATAAGCGCCCATCCACCTGCATCGAGTTCCGCCACCATATTGTCCAGAACCTGGTATTCATCCTGTAAATCCCGGCAAATCTCTTTCATCATATCCTCATTTTATTTATCTATAATTATCAGGCTTTTAATCCCTCCTACGATATAAGTGACCGCTGCCCGGCCGATGGCATTGATATCGCCGGGCCGTTTCAGCCAGATTTTATAATACATGCCCAGCCAGACAAAAATAGCCGTGGTGCATACCGCTATCACCTCAGCGGAAATTCCTGAGGCGAATTTAAGGCCCAGGCCGTCCTTGCCTTTCATGAGCGCGCCACGGACATCCTCCGTCATTTTGAGCATGAAATTCCTGCGTGCATTTACAAACTGATCGCCGGCACCGATGGATTCATCGTACAGCAGAAGCGCCTTTTCCGGATACGGTCGGCACAGTTCCTCAAAAAAGGCCATGCCGGCCCGTTCGATACCTTCTATAACTGAATCGGCCTCGCCGAAGGCTTTTCCCGCGATCTTGCGGATGTATAAACCTATTTCATCCAGCACGGCTGCGAGAAGCTCTTCCTTGTTACGGAAATAGCCGTAGACCGTTCCCACGGAAACCTCCGCTTTTTCGGCAATATCTTCAATCTTTGTCTTGCGGTAGCCGTTTTGAGCGAAGAGGATTTCGGCGGCGCTCAGAATCGATTTTCGCCGCAGTTGTTTTTCCCGTTCCCTTCGCAGCGCGCTTGCGGAAAGCTTCTTTGTTTTCGGTTGATTTTTCATATCCCCGGGCCTTTCCCTCAATATCCGGCCATCTTGAAAATTATCTCACTCATTACCTCGCTTGCCCCACCGCCGATTGCAAGAAGGCGTGAATCCCGATAGGCGCGGGAAATCCACGTTTCGTTCATGAAGCCCATGCCGCCATGCATCTGCAGGCACCCGTCGGTAACCTTGTTTATCAGGTTCCCGGCCAGGAGCTTCCCCATCGATATCTCCTTGGTTACATCCATCCTGTTTTCTTTCATACGCACTATGTGGTAGGTCAGCTGCCGCAATGCTTCAGTTTCCGCCAGCCACTCGGCCATGCGATGCCGCAGCACCTGCTTGCTTATCAGGGGTTTGCCGAAAACCACCCGCCTCTTAAGATGATCGGCGGTCCTGTCGATGAAATTTTTACACGAAACATAGGCCATTGGCAATACGGCAAACCGCTCGTGCTGGAACTGCATCATCTGATGGACAAAACCCTGGCCCTCGGTACCGATCAGATTTTCAACCGGGATTTTCATTTCGTCGAAAAATAATTCCGCCGTGTCCGAAGAGCGCATTCCCATCTTGTCGAGTTTTTTGCTTACCACAAATCCGGGAAGACTGGTGGGCACCACAAACAGGGAAAAAGAATGATGTCCCTTTGCTTCGCTGGTGCGGGCCAGTAAAGTCAGAAAATCGGCCTGGGTCCCGTTGGTGATATAAGTTTTGGATCCGTTAAGAATATAATGGTCACCCTCACACCTTGCAGAAGTTATTATGGCGGCCACGTCTGAGCCTGCTCCGGGTTCAGTAACAGCGATGGCGCCAACCATCTCTCCGGCTATGGCGGGTTTGAGATAGGTTTCTTTCAGGTATTCGCTGCCGAATTCGGCAATAGCCGGTGTGGCCATATTGGTTTGAACCGTGATGGCCATGGGAACGCCACCACAGTTAATAGCAGCCAACTCCTCGATAAAGGCT
>CAZOEH010000129.1:0-1943 GCA_964578785.1 uncultured Desulfonema sp.
TTCATTCTTCGTCATTGCGGCGTACTAATATGTACGCCGCATTCCTCATAATTCGCACGCCTTGCATATGGAGCTTTTTACTTTGCCGTCTAAAACATAACTTTTACAAGAGCATAAGTATTTAAAATAGCCTGAATTGTCAAATATTATTTTGATGCCGCGTCTTTATGATCAGCATTTTCCCGGCACCTTCTTTCCTTTCCTGTACCCTATTGCAAAATAGATAAGCGGTCCAAGAAAAGGTATCATGGCGGTAAAGCCCCACAAGGCTTTTGTTACAATGGAGCCGAAATCCTTCTTTGAAATATCGATTACCGCCCACCATGTAAGTAGAAGGAATAAAATCCCCGTACCTATGATTACAATTGAAGTAGTTGTCATCTTACCCTTTCAGCATCTCCGCCACTTTCAATATCGAATCAATATAATAACTGCTGGGATTATAATTGCGAATGACCTTCCCGGCCTTCTCACCCGCAATTCCTGGATACCAGCCGTATTGCTTGAGAAAATTTGCGATGCTTAGAATTGCATCTGAATGTTCAAAAAGGTCTATACGCCCGTCCATATTTCCGTCGATTGCGTATGCCAAGATATTGCTCGGAATAAACTGTGGAATTCCCAATGCCCCGGCATAAGATCCGGTAATATTTAGAGGATCTATCTTTTCTCTTTCCGTATATGTTATGAAGGACTTCAGTTCATTGTATGCCCATCCGGATTTTTTCAGGGCCTTCTTTTCAAATTCGTCCCGGGAAAGAGTTGTTTCACCCGAAATCTCGTTCCAGAATCTGCTTCTTATGTCCGGGTCAAAAAGAGATGCCATCGTCGAAAAGGTATTCAATACGGATCTTTTCCCGAGAGTTTTTCCGAATTTTGATTCAACAAGGATTATGGCAGTAATTATGTATCTCTCTACGCCATATTGTTCTTCAGCTTTTGAAAGCTCTTTCTCGTATTTTTTCATATATATTCTGGCTCCGACAACCGAAAGGGTTGAAGGGTACTGCTTGTAATTCAGGTTGGCTTCCCGGTGCACAAAAAAAAGCGAAACACCCTTTGTGTCAAACCTCATCCGGGGAGAGCTGTAAATTTTTGAAATCTTTTCCCTGTCAAATCCTTCTGAAATGAGCATCCTCTGCAACGGCTCGAAGTAATCGAAATCGGCGCACATTGCTTCCTGCGAATGAAACAATAATCCGATAAGAAAAAGGCAGCCGGAAAGAAAAAGATATCTTTTCGGGAATAATAAGGTGTGTCGCATCAAAAATTATCCGTCATAAATTGTTTTTATGAAACTGCCGGAAGAGGAACTTCCGACCGCTTTCTTTCCGTAAATACGCAGACATGCCCGTATCCGGCCGAACGGATCAGAGGCAGTGCTTTATCATAGTGCCGGCTGATGCTTTCAGGATCATGCGCATCGGAACCGATCGTTATTCCAACGCCCGCTTTACGGCATTTTTTCAGAATATATAATGAAGGAAAAGCTTCTTTTGCAGGGTAATCATATCCGCTGGTATTTACTTCAACGGCAATATTTTTTTTTGCTGTTTTTTCCACAATATAATCCAAGTCCTTTTCAAAGTTGCCCGAAGGTCTTCTTCCAAATTTTTTTACAAGATCAAGATGGCATATAACGTCAAAATAATCGTTATCGAGCATTTTATCAAGATGTTCCAGATAAAGCCCGTAAATCAGGTCTGTATCTTTTTCACCGCTGCTCCAGCCCGCCTTTCGGCTTACGACATCAATTCCTCCCGGAAAGTGAAGCGACGCGCCAATAACGTCAAATGAAAAAGATTCTGAAATTGTTTTAAAAAGACCGGTATGCTCCGGATTATAATCGATCTCGAGGCCGGCCTTAACGCTTATGGCATCCCTGTAACGGTACTTAATTTGCGAAACAGCCTGAAAATAGAATGGAACCTCCTCAGGAGCCA